>NZ_JAVAYA010000023.1:0-68567 GCF_041954855.1 Agrobacterium sp. LR_9 | reverse complement strand
CTTGATCCGGGGTCCAGCGCGATCAAGTGCTTGATCGCGGAAGAGTCTTCTCACGACGCAGACGCGTCGTGGCTGGATGCCGGATCTAGTCCGGCATGACGGAGGAGATGGTCTGCACCTTCGTATTTTGTCGCAACCGCGCCTTACACCGCCCGCGCCCGCTTCACCTCCACCTGCGTCCATTCCGGCAGCCAGTCGCGATGGGCCAGCAGCAGATCGTCCACCAGCGACCATATCTGGTCGAGATCCAGTTCCGCCGCCGTATGCGGGTCCATCATCGCCGCGTGGAAGATGTGCTCTCGGTTTTCGCTCATCAGCGCCCGCACCGTCAGTTCCTGCACATTGATGTTGGTGCGCATAAGGGCGGTGAGCTGCGGCGGCAATTCGCCGATAAAGGTGGGCTGCACGCCGTTATGATCGACAAGGCAGGGCACTTCCGCCGCGCAATCCGATGGCAACGAGGTGATGCAGCCATTGTTGCGCTGGTTGCCGTATATCACCGAGGGTTCGCCGGTCCAGACCGAGTTGATGATGGAGGAGGCATATTCCTTTGACTGCTTTACCTCGATCTTCTCGGCCGAACGATAGGCCGCCGCCTGCCCCTTCCAGCGTTCGATCTGCTCGATGCAGCGCTTCGGGTATTCATCGAGCGGGATACCGAATTTCTCGATCAGGTCCTCTCGTCCTTCCTTGATGAAATAGGGCGTATATTCGGCGAAATGCTCGGAGCTTTCGGTGACGAAATAACCGAGCCGCGTCAGCATCTCGTAACGCACCTTGTTGGGGCAGCGCGGGTTCCATCCGGGTTTTGGCGCACGGCCTTCGCGGTAACCGCGCACGAGGTCGGGATAGAGGTTCTTGTAGCTTCCATCCGGCTGGCGGTGCTCGAACTCCAGGAAGAACGCCATGTGGTTGATGCCGGCGGAACGGTAGCGGATTTCCTCGTAAGGGATATCGAGATCGTGGGCGAGCTCCATGGCTGTGCCCTGCACCGAATGGCAAAGGCCGACCTGCCGGATCGTCGGATATTTCTCCGCAATCGCCCAGGTATTGATCGCCATGGGGTTCACATATTGCAGCATGATGGCGTTGGGGCAGACGGCCAGCATGTCCTCGCAAATCTTCCACAGATGCGGCACGGTGCGAAGGCCGCGCATGATGCCGCCGACGCCGAGCGTATCGGCAATGGTCTGGCGCAGGCCGTATTTACGCGGCACCTCGAAATCGGTGACCGTGCAGGGTTCATAGCCGCCGATCTGGAAGGCGACGACGACGAAATCGGCACCGGCAAGTGCCTTTTTCTGGTCCGTATAGGTCTCGGCCTTCGCCTTTGCGCCAAGTGTCGAAATCAGCTTGTTGACGACGATGGCGCTTTCTTCCAGCCTCTCGCGGTTGATATCCATCAGTGCGATGGTGGCGCCCGAAAGCGCCGGACGCTGCAGCACGTCGCCGATGATGTTCTTCATGAACACCGTGGAGCCTGCGCCGATGAATGTGATCTTGGGATCTCTTGCCATGTCTACCTCCAGCATTGGGAATTCAAGCGATTTCGAAGGCGGCCCGTACAAGCCGCTGAGTATATTCGGTTTTCGGATTGGTCAGCACATCCTCGACAGGCCCTTGCTCGACGATCTGCCCGCGCTGCATGACGATGACACGGTGGCAGAGCGCGCGGACCACTTTCAGGTCGTGCGAGATGAACAGATAGCTCAGGCCCCGCTCATCCTGCAGCTTGCGCAGGAGATCGATGATCTGCGCCTGCACGGAAAGATCGAGCGCCGAGGTCGGCTCATCGAGCAGGATGAATTCCGGCTCCAGCGCCACCGCACGGGCAATGGCGATGCGCTGGCGCTGACCGCCGGAGAATTCATGCGGGAAACGTGAGAGGATATTGCCGGGCATGCCCGCCGCCTCGAGCGCGTCGCGCACCCGGTCCAGCCTTTCGGCCTTGGTTTTCCCAAGGCCATTGATGATGAGGCCTTCCTCGATGATCTGGCCGATGGTCATGCGCGGATTGAGCGAGGCGAAAGGGTCTTGAAAGACGATCTGCATACGCGAACGCAAAGGCCGCATTTCAGCGCGGGAGCGGCCATCAACCCTCTCCCCGTCAAAGACCACCTCCCCGGCCACCGGCTCGTTCAGCCGCAGCAGGGATTGGCCGAAGGTCGTCTTGCCGGAACCGGATTCACCGACGAGCCCCAGCGTCTCGTGCCGATTGAGGGTGAGGCCCAGACTGTCGACGGCGATCAGTTCCTTCAGTTCGGGTTTAAACAGGCCGCCGTAACGCATCATGAAAGAGACCCGCACGCCGCTTGCCGTCAGCAGCACGCCGGAATTTTCCGGCAGCGGCTTTGCCGTGCCATGCGGTTCGGAGGCAAGCAGCTTTTTCGTATAGGGGTGCTGCGGCGCTTCGAAGAGCTTTTCCGTGGTGTTGTGCTCACGCATCTCGCCATGCTGCATGACATAAACATAATCGGAAAACTGCTTCACGATCGTCAGGTCATGGGTAATGAGAACCACGGCCATGCCGCGCTTCTTCTGAAGATCGCGGATGAGGTTGAGGATCTGCGCCTGCACCGTCACATCGAGCGCGGTTGTTGGCTCATCGGCAATCAGCACATCCGGATCGTTGGAAAGCGCCATGGCGATCATCACACGCTGCCGCTGGCCGCCGGAAAGCTGATGCGGATATTGTTTCAGCCTCGCTTCCGGTTCGGGTATCTGCACCTGCCGCAGAAGATCGAGCGCCCTCGCCTCGGCCTCTTTCCGGCTGAGCTTCGAATGAACGCGGATCGCCTCGACGATCTGGCTGCCGATCGTATAGATCGGGTTCAGCGAACTCATCGGCTCCTGAAAGATCATCGAGATGCGGTTGCCGCGCAGCGCACGCCGCTGACGGCTGGAAAACTTCAATATGTCGTCGCCGTTGAAACGCACGGTCGCGGATTTCGCAACGGACGCCCGCTTCGTCAAAAGCCCCATGATCGTGCGGGCCGTGACGGATTTTCCCGAACCGGATTCGCCGACGATGGCAATCGTCTCGCCCCGGTAAAGCTGGAAGGAAATGTCCTTCACCGCCTCCACCGTGCCGTGCTCCACTTTGAAGGTCACGGCAATGTTGCGGGCATCGATGATGGCGGCGTCGTTTCGGTCATCGGCATCGAAGCGGATGGCGGGCGCGTACGTGTTGTTCTGTGCAGCAGCAACCATATTACGCTCCTCTCAATAGGGATCGACGGCATCGCGCAGGCCATCGCCGAGCGCGTTGAAGGCGAAGACCGTGACCAGCACGAAACCGACCGGCGCGAGAATCCAGGGATAGGAACCGATGACGGAATAGGTCGCCGTATCCTGCAGCATCAGCCCCCAGGAGATGAGCGGCGGCTTGACCGCAAAGCCGAGGAAACCGAGGAAGGATTCGAGCAGCACGACGCTTGGAATATGCAGTGTCACGGCGACGATCACATGGCTCATCACATTCGGCAGGATATGCTGGAAAATGATGCGCCGGTCGGTGGCACCGACGGCAATGGCCGCCCGCACATAATCGATGCGCGCCAGCGCCAGCGTCTTGCCGCGCACCTCGCGCGACATCTGCGCCCAGCCAAGCGCCGACATGACACCGACCACGAAGACAAGGAAAACGGTAGTGGGTGCGGTTACCGGGATGAGTGAGGTCAGCGCAAGGTAAAGCGGCAATTGCGGGAAAGCCAGCACCACCTCGACAAAGCGCTGCACCCAGGCATCCAGCGGCCCGCCAAAATAGCCGGAAATCAGACCGACACTCGTGCCGATGACGGTGACGATGGCGACGACGCTCAAGGCGATGGCAAGCGAGATGCGCGAGCCATAGATGGCGCGCGACAGCACGTCGCGCCCGAACTTGTCAGTGCCGAGAAAATGCACCGGCTGGCCGTCCGTCGAGCCGAAGAAGTGACGGCTCATCGGGATGAGGCCCAGCAGCCTGTATTCCGCACCTTTGACGAAGAAGCCGAGATAGACGGGATTGTCGTAATCCGGCCCGACGATGGGTTGGAAGGTGACAGGATCAAGCTCTTCGGTTTCGGCGATGGCATAGACGCGCGGTGCAAGGCTGAAATTGCCGTCCTTGTCGGTGAAGCGCACCACCTGCGGCGGCGAGAAGCTGCCATGGGTTTCGAGCGGGTTCATCGGCGCGAAGAAATCCGCAAAGATGGCGATCAGGATCAACAGCGCCACCAGCACCAGCCCGACCATGCCGGTGAAGGAGCGTCTGAGACGCCGCCAGACCAGTGCGAGATAGGTCTCGTTACCATGGGCGGAACGGTCGGGTTTTGCGGGGGTGGCGGTTTCGGTTTTCATCTCGTCAAACGCCATCATCTCAGGCCCTCCCGAATTCGCGGACGCGCGGGTCGAGCATGGCGAGCAGCATATCGGCGATGATGTTGCCGACGATCAGCGTGGCGGCTAGCACCATCATGAAGGTCGCGGTGACATAGACATCGCCCACCGCCATGGAGCCGACAATGGCCGGGCCGACGGTCGGCAACGCGAAGATGATCGCGGTCTCGATCTCACCACTCAGCATGTAAGGCAGCACCACGCCCTGATACATGACGAGCGGGTGCACGGCGTTCGGCACCGCATGGCGCATGATGACAGCGCCTTCCGAAAGACCCTTGGCGCGCGCCGTCTCGACATATTGCGCATTTAGCGTATCGAGCAGATTGCCGCGCATCACCCGCATATTATAGGCCAGCCCACCGAAGACGGCGATGGCGACCACCGGCCAGACATGGCTGACGAGATCGACGAACTTGGCCCATGACCACGGCGCACCGCCATATTGCGGCGAAAAGAAGCTGCCGATCTCAGACACATCGAAATGAAACACCATGAGGTAGACAAGGATCAGCGCCATCAGGAAGCGCGGGATCGTCATGCCGAGGAAGGCAACGGTCGACAGAAGATTGTCGACCCATGAATATTGCCGCGTGGCCGCCCAGATGCCGAAGGCGATACCGAGAACGGACGCGAGGATGTGGCAGACCAGCGCCAGCGCAATGGTGCGCGGCAGGCGTTCGCCAACCACATCGGCGACCGGCTTGTTGTAATAGAAGCTGTAGCCGAAATCGCCGCGGGTGACGATGCCGCCGATCCAGTTGAAATATTGAATGACGAGCGGCTTATCGAGGCCGTGCTCGATGCGATAAGCCTGAGCCTGCGCTTCCGCCTGTTCGAAGGACGCGCCGCCCTGGTTCATCAGCTGCGAGCGGATGTAGTCGGCATAATCGCCGGGCGGCGCCTGAATGATGGCGAAGGTTACCACGCTCAGGATCAACAATACCGGAATGGCGGATGCAACGCGTATCGTCAGAAATCTCAGCATCGAACGGTCTTCCTCGGTTTGGATGGGCCGTGTATCTCCGGCCGCGCTTCACGCGCGACCGGTACCGGGTTTTCTCCGGGAGGAGTTCTAGTTAATCGGCCCGCCCTCACCCGGCTTGCCGGGAAGCTGCTGCGGGAAGAGTTCGTATTTGCCCTGCTTATCCGCCGCGACCCAAAGGCGTTCGCGGATGATGGAGTCTTCAGCCCAGTTGAACATGAAGATCGGCGTGCCCTGCGGCACATTCGAGAACCGCTTGTTGACGATCAGCGCGCCGGGATATTCGGTGAGACCGATCGTATAGAGGTTCTGCGTATAGACCCTCTGATATTGCTTCATCAGTTCGGCCCGCTCGGCATTGTCCTGCGAGGAGATGAACTTGCGCACGAGATCGGCCATCTCCTTCTCGAACGGCATCAGATCGAGTTCCTTGCCTTCGGGCGAGCGGTGGTTCCAGCTGGTGCGCGGGCCGACAGGGGCAAGCTGCTCGGTGTTCTGCACCACGGATGAAAGCTCGGTGGAGTTGCGGCGCACCAGCCAGTCGAACTGCCCGCCATAATGGGCGGCATCACGCTGGTTGGAATCGAGGCTGTTGATGACGACGCGCAGGCCGAGTTTCGCCATCTGGCCAACAAGACCTTCCGCGAGGCTCTTGTCCGTCGCGTAACCGTTATTGACGAGAAGGGTAATCTCGACATTGCGGCCACCCAGCGTTTCCTTCGGGAAATTCAGGAAACCATCGCCGTCCGTATCCTTCAGGCCTATCGAGGCGAGCGCGGCCTTGGCGGCCTCGAGGTTGAAGGGGTAATAAACCGTTGAGGCGCGGTCATAGAAGCTGGTGCCCGATGAAATGCCGCCCGGATAGATCGCCGTGAACGGCCCCTTCACCAGCGAGTCGCCGACTGCCTTGCGGTCGATGGCCGATGTGACGGCCTGACGGAACACCTCGTTGCGGTTCAGTTCACGAATGGCCTGCCCGCGTTCATCCGGATTGCCCCAGCCATTGGCGGAGAAATTCATCTGCAGATTATAACCGATGAGCCGCGGCCCGAAGGCAAGGCGGGCCGGCGCATTGGGATCGGCGGCGCGTTTCAGCGAGGCGACGAAATTCTCCGGCTGTTCGAGGTTGGAGAAATCGCCCGATCCCGCCACGGCCTGCACATCACGGTCAGCCCAGGTGGAAAGCTTGTAGTGCACCTCGTTGAGATAAGGCAGCTGCTGGCCCTTCTCATCCACCTTCCAGTAATAGGGATTGCGTCGCAGCACGATGATGTCATCAGGCCGATAAGCGACCGGCACCCATGCCCCCATGACCGGCATGTTCATATATTCCGGCGGGAAAGCGTTCTTGAACTGGTTATAGGTATTCTTGGAATATTTCGGATGCTGCGGTTTCAGGATATGCGACGGCCCGGGGCAGAAGCTCGGATAGGCCATGGTGTAGAGATATTGCTTGGGAAAAGCTGCCTTGAAGGTCCATTCGACGGTGTAATCATCGATCTTTTTAAGGGTCGTTCCCTCACCGAAAGCCTCGGGCGATGCGCCGCCGCCAAGCGGTGAAACATTGGGATCGACGACCGCGTCTTCCCAGTAGAACATCACGTCATCGGCGTTGAAGGGCTCGCCGTCCGACCACTTGGCGCCCTTGACGAGATGCATGGTCAGCTTGTGGCCATCCTCGGACCATTCCCAGCTTTTGGCCAGATTGGGCAGCGGTTCGGTGTCCTTGGCATCCACCTGGAAGAGCGGTGCGGTGCGCGTCAGGCATTCGGAAAGGGCGATATCGATGCCGCCCCAGCCCTGGCTCTGGCCGGCAATATAGTTCCAGCCCTCGGGCCTGCCGCCGACCACATGGCGCATCGTATCGCCGTAAACGCCCATACCGTCGGGCATATTGCCGGTTTTGTAGACCAGCGGTTCTTCCGGCAGGCGCTCTTTCAAGGGCGGCAGCTTGCCGGTCTTTTCGAATTTCTCGCTGACCCAGTCAGGCTCGCTGTAGCTCGGCAGCGCCTTGAATTCGAGGATCGAATCGCGCGCCACATAGTTGATCTTGCCTTCGGCCGGAAATTGCGGCGGCTCCGGCGGCGTAGCGGTCTCGAAGGCATCCGCATTGAGTGCGATCATCGAAACACCGAGACCCAGTGCCGAGATGATACCGATCCTGCGTTGAAGTAACATCGTCATTCCTCCCAAATGGCAGCTCTTCGACCGCCCACCCTCTGTGATCGTTCTGGCCGTGGCGGCGAACTCCCTTCCGCCGCCCGGCCTGTTCCCATGCCTTTTCCTTCAAACAGCCTTTTTCAGCGCCGATTTTTCGGCCCGCAATTCTTCGATGGAACGCACATTGCGGCGTGCGGCACCGGCCCAGTCGCGGGTCTTGACGCTGGATTTCGCAAGCCGCTCCTTCGCCGCCGGCACGGCATGGGCATATTGCGGCAGCCAGCGCGCCTGCGCGACGACCATTTCGTCCACCATCTGCCAGACCTCCTCCGGTGTGGCGACGGCGCCGACCAGCGGATCGTGCAGCACGGCAAGCTTCAAAAGATCGATATCGCCTCTCACCGCCGCATGCACGGACATGCGCTGCACGTTGATGGAGGCCATGCAGGTGGCCGCACAGGCTTCCGGCAGGGTTACGCCTGAGACCATATTGATGCCGAAACGGTCGACGAAACCGGGGGATTCGATGATGGCATCTGCTGGCAGATTGCTGATGACGCCATTGTTCTTGACGTTGAAATGGCCGCGATAGACACGCCCCGTCTCAAGTGCCTCCAGAATATGGCTTGCATGTTCATTGGAGCGCTTGGCCGGATCGATGGGCTTTGCGGCCGAGGCGAGGAACTGCGGAAACTCGGTTTCGAACCAGTTGCGCGTCTCGGTGGAATGGCGCAGGTAACCGCCGGTTTCGCCGTGAATCCAGTCGGACATGTCGATCCAGCGGGCGATTTCCTCCGGCCGCTTGCGATACCACGGCAGATATTCGGAGAGGTGCCCGTTGCTTTCGGTCGAATAGACACCGAACCGCTTCAGCACGTCGATGCGCAGCTTCTCCTGCTGCGAGAAGACCGGATGCGCCTCGAAGGCGGCGACCAACTCGTCCTTGCCAATCTTGCGACCGTTGAGCCTCAGATCGATGAACCATGTCTGGTGGTTGATACCGGAGCAGATGTAATCCAGCTCGGACACACTTTTCGCCCCGAGAATTTCGGCAATCTGTTCCGCGCCGTGCTGAACGCCGTGGCAGAGACCGACCGTATCCACCTTGCCATATTCGATGGCCGCCCAGGTGTTCATCGCCATAGGGTTGGCGTAGTTCAGGAATTTCGCACCCGGTGCGGCGACTTCGCGGATATCCTTGCAGAAATCCAGAATGACCGGAATGTTGCGCTGACCATAGAGAATGCCGCCGGCGCAGATCGTATCGCCCACGCACTGGTCGATGCCGTATTTCAGCGGAATGCGGATATCGTCCGCATAGGCTTCGAGACCGCCGACCCGCACGCAGCTGATGATATATTTCGCGCCCTCCAGCGCCCGCCTGCGGTCGGTATCGGCCGTCACCTTGACGGGGAAACCATTGGCCTCGACGATCTTCTCGAGGATCGCCCTGATCATATCCAGATTGTGCTGGCTGATATCCGTCAGCGCGACTTCAATATCGCGAAACTCCGGCACACACAGGAGATCGGTGAACAGTTTTTTCGTGAAACCGACGCTGCCTGCGCCAATAATAGCGATTTTGAAACTCATAACGCCACCTCTGTTGCAAATCGAACGGGTGAAACGGGCCGCAGGATCGTAAAATGGCACTGCAGAAAAATACCCGTAAGAATCCCGGAAAACCGGCCTTACTCCCAATTTTTCAGCAGCAATATCCCGCGGGCTGTCTCCTCGGATCGGGATTATGCGTATAATATCGGTAAGGACCAGAGAAGGATTATGCTTTCATGGGTAATTTTGTGCTGCGAGATTTGATCGATCAGGGACCCGGCATGCGAACAGTTTCGCTGCCGCGCGGCCGCCAGACGCTGCACACCATGCCGACCAGCAGCGGTTATGAAATCCGCCGCAGTGGCAATTACGACTGGGACGGGCGCAAACGCGGCCAGACGCCTTTTACCGTGCTGCAATATTGCATCGCCGGACAGGGCAACCTGCGTTACGAGAACCGCCACTATGTGGTGAGGCCGGGCGAAACCCTGCTGCTGCTCATTCCCCACAATCACCGCTACTGGCTGGAAGAAGGCAAGGAGTGGGAATTCTTCTGGATTTCCATGAATGGCGAGGAAGCTCTGCGCATTCACCGCAATATCCTCTCCGTCACCGGCCCGATCCTCAAACTCCAGCCCGAAACCGTGGATCATCTTGCCGAATGCTGCTCGCGCCTCGTCAATGGCGCGGAAACGCCAGGCGCCGCCTCCGCCGTCGCTTATGAAGCGGCAATGACGCTTTATGACGATGTCTTCGGTTCTCATCCTTCTTTCGGCGGCGAATATCGTACCATGCAACAGGTGCTGAGCTACATCGACAGCCATCTCGGCGAACGGCTTTCGGTCAGCGACCTTGCGGCGGTGGCAGGCCTCAGCCGCGCGCATTTTTCCCGCATCTTCGCGGCAAGCGAAGGCCTTTCGCCAGCGGAATTCGTGCTGCAGCGACGCCTGCGCCGGGCGGCCAAGCTTCTCACCTCGGCTGCCAACCTTCCCATCAAGGAGGTATCGGTGCTGTGCGGTTTCGAGGATCCGAACTATTTCTCCAAGGTCTTTCGCAGGCTCTACGGCACCAATCCGAGCGAATTCCGTACCACCGGCATGTATGCGAGCGTGCGGCAGGGCTGAACGACAAAAAGACTTCGTTTTGACATGTTTCAGGCGATTAAGGATGGGCGTTACGCCCTTTTTGGAGACCCGCCGAGGTGAAGAGCAAAATCCGGACGATCCTCGTCTTTCCGCTTCGGGCGATCATCGTTTTCGCCCTCATCTTCGACGGCATTTTCCGCCCGCTCTACCGGCCCGTCATCAGGGCCATATCCGGACTGACATTCATCAAGCGACTGGAAAGCCGGATCGCGCGATTGCCGCGTCTTGCCATTCTCTTTTGCCTTGCGGTGCCCTTCGCCATCGCCGAACCCATGAAGATCATCGGTCTCGTCCTCATTGCCCATGGCGCCGTCAAGGTGGGACTGGTTCTGACGGTCCTTGCCCATCTCGCGACATTCCTGATCGTCGAGCGTATTTATCACGCCGGCCGGGAAAAGCTCCTCACCTATCCCTGGCTCGCATGGATCATGCGCTATGTACGTTTCGCACGGTCATTTTACGATCGCTTCAAACTTGCAGCGCTGAACTGGGTCAGGCTCCGGCTTCTCGCGTCGCTGCGATGAAAAGCAGGTCGTTTCCATTGGCGACGAACCTAAAAATGCGGCGCGATAGGCCCTAACCGCTTCATTCCCCGCGCGGATACCGCTGGTTTTCCTCCAGCACGTTGAGGTCCATGTGGTTGCGCATATAGCGCTCGGAGGCTTTCTGCAAAGGCTGGTAATCCCACGGGTAATAAGCGCCGTTGCGCAACGCCTTGTAGACCACCCAGCGCCTTGCCTGGCTTTCCCGCACCGCCGCGTCGAAAACCGGGAGCTGCCATCGCCGGTCGATTTCAGCAGAAAGCGATGAGAGCACAGCACTGAAAGCAGGGTCGCCGGCAAGGTTCGTGCGTTCCTCGGGGTCCGCCTCGATATCATAGAGCAACGGCGGATCGGCCTCGCAGACCGATAGCTTGTAGCGGCCGTCGCGAAGGGCGACGAGCGGTGCTATCGAGCCTTCGGCGGCATATTCCATCGGCACCGGGCCACGCTCGCCAGTCCCCGCCGTCAGCGCCGCCAGATCCTCGCCATCCGTCCAGCGTTTGAGCGAGGTGATATCGAGCCCCGCCAGACCGCAGAGCGTCGGCGTGACATCGAGCGTTGAGACCGGCGTGTCGATCAGGGCCGGCTGCCAGCCGGGTGCGGCCACCATCAGAGGCACGCGGGCGGAACCTTCGAAGAAACACATCTTGAACCACAGCCCGCGCTCGCCCAGCATGTCGCCATGGTCGGACAGGAAGAGGATGATCGTGTCCTCCTCCATCCGCGTCGCCTTCAGCACCTGGAGGATTTCGCCGACCTTTTCGTCGATATAGGAGATATTGGCGAAATATCCGCGCCGTGCGCGGCGTATCTGCTCCGGCGAAATATCGAAAGCCTTATGGTCGCAGGCTTCCAGCAACCGTTTCGAATGCGGGTCCTGCCCCTCGAAAGCAATCGCCGGTGTCTGCGGGTCGAGCGCCGGGCAATCCGCATAGAGGTCCCAGAATTTGCGCCGCGCCACATAGGGGTCGTGCGGGTGGGTGAAGCTGACCGTCAGGCACCACGGCCGGTCATCGAGGCGGCGCGACAGGTCGTAGAGCTTGCGGGTGGCGTGATAGGCCACCTCGTCGTCATATTCCATCTGGTTGGTGATTTCGGCGACGCCTGCGCCGGTGACCGAACCGAGATTGTGATACCACCAGTCGATGCGCTCGCTGGGCTTCGTGTAATCAGGCGTCCAGCCGAAATCGGCTGGATAGATATCCGTCGTCAAACGCTCCTCGAAGCCGTGCAGCTGGTCCGGGCCGACGAAATGCATCTTTCCCGAGAGGCCGGTGTAATAACCCGCCGCCCGCAGGTGGTGGGCATAGGTCGGAATATCGGAAGCAAATTCGGCGGCATTATCGTAAACCCGCGTGCGGCTGGGCAATTGCCCGGACATGAAGGAGGCGCGGGCCGGCGCGCAGAGCGGGCTTGCCGTATAGGTGTTGGCGAAGCGGACAGACCGCTCCGCCAAGGCTTTCAGATGGGGTGCGTGGAGAAAATCGGCCGGACCATCGGGAAAAAACGTCCCGTTGAACTGGTCGGCCATCAGGATCAGGATATTGGGACGCGGCATTTCCACTTTCCGGCTTAGAGACCAAGCTTGCCTTTGACAGCGTCCGCACCCGGCTTGCCATCCAGCGTGGTAACGCCCTGCAGCCAGCCATCCAGCGCTTTCGGATTGGCCTTCAGCCATGCCGCTGCCGCTGCTTTCGAATCCTCCCCACCGAGAATGGAGCCCATCAGGCTGTTTTCCATGCCGATATCGAATTTCAGGTTCTTGAACAGCGTCGCCGCATTCGGGCATTGCTGCGGCCAGCCGGTGCGGGCGAGCGTATAGACTTCCGCGCCGCCGAAATTCGGACCGAAATAGGCGTCGCCGCCAGAGAGATAGGCGATATCGATCTTCTCATTCATCGGATGCGGCGCCCAGGCGAGGAAGACCACGGCCTTCTTGTCCCTGCCCGCCCGCTCCACCTGCGCCAGCATCGCCTGCTCGCCGGATTCGACGAGCTGCCAGCCCTTCAGGCCGAAATCATTGGCGTCGATGATCTTCTGTATATTCTGGTTGGCCGGGGCACCCGGCTCGATGCCATAAATCTTGCTTTCGAATTCATCGGCATGTTTGGCGAGGTCGGCGAAATCCTTGACGCCCTTTTCCGCCATGTAAGAAGGCACTGCCAGCGTAAACTTCGCGCCTTCAAGGTTCTTCGTCATCACCTCGGCCGCCTTGGCGGCGTTCAGATCGTCCACGAAGGATTTCTGCGCCGGCATCCAGTTGCCGAGGAAAACGTCGATTTCGCCATTCTTCATCGCCTGATACCCGATCGGCACCGACAGCGTCTTGACGTCAGCCTCATAACCCAGCGCATCGAGCAAAACGGAAGCGACGCCGTTGGTGGCAGTAATGTCGGTCCAGCCGGGATCGCTGAGACGGATCGTCTTGCAGGCCGCGTCATCGGCCGCCTGAAGCGGGGTGGAGAAGGCCGCCACGGACAGAAAGAGACCGGCGGCGATGCGATGCAGATGAGAAATGGTTTTCATTGCGGCTCCCCTTTTATCAATCCAGTTTATTGAACACCACGTTGCTTTTGCCTGTGAAGCGGGTATTTTTCGATGGTTGATATAAGGAATTTTAATGTCAGACAGGCCGCTCGATCTGGGATGGATGCGCATTTTCACCGAGGTTGCCCGCCGCGGCAGCCTGACGGCGGCGGCATCATCCCTGCGGCTGACGCAGCCTGCGGTCAGCTATCAGATCCGCAGGCTGGAGGATGAGCTGGGTGTAACCCTCATCCGGCGCAAACATCGCGGCATCGAACTCACGGCCGAAGGCCAGCGGCTGTTCGAGATCGTCTCGCGCAATGTCGACGCCATCGACCTTCTCGCACAGCAGCTGCGCCGGACGGAGGAGCGCCAGACCATCCGCCTGCACACGGACTATGCCTTCTCGTCCCTGTGGCTCATCCCGAGAATGCATGGTTTTCGCGCGCTCAATCCTGACATCAATATCCAGATCGTCGCAACGCAGGACCCGCTCGGCCAGGGCAAACACGATAGCGACGTGATGATTATTTTCGGAACGCGGCAGGAGGCGGGCGACGGGGCGGTATTGCTGCTTTCGGAAAAGGTCACGCCGGTCTGCTCGCCTGCCCTGCTGGCCGGGACACCGGCACCCGCAACCGTTGCGGATTTTTCGCGGCGGAAGCTCATCCACCTCGAAAATACCTCGCAGGCGCATTGGTTCGACTGGCCTTCCTATTTCAAGCATTTTGGCGTGCATCGCGGTGCCGAGCATGATGGCGGCGACATCAGCTTCAACAATTACACCATGGTGGTGCAGGCAACCATCGGCGAACAGGGTTTCGCGCTCGGCTGGGCGGGACTGGTCGATCCGTTGCTTGAGGCCGGCGTGCTGGTGACGGCAGGCCCAAGCCTTGACGCACCGGGACGCGGCTACTGGCTGATGCGGCCGAAAAGCAGCGACAGCGCGGTGAGGAAACTCACCGGCTGGCTGATCGACGAGCGGCGATGACGCCGCCCGCCACCCTGTACCGTTTCCTGTTCAGATCGGAAAATGCAGCGGCCCGTCCTGCAGCGTGACCCAGCGTAGCTCGGTGAATTCCGCAATGCCCGCCGTACCGCCGAAGCGGCCGTAACCGGAAGCCTTGACCCCGCCGAAGGGCATCTGCGCCTCATCGTGAACGGTGGGGCCGTTGATGTGACATATGCCGCTTTCGATGCGGGCGGCAATGGCAAGCGCCCGTGCCTGATCCCTGCCGAAAATCGCGGCGGAAAGACCGAACTCGGTTTCGTTTGCGATGCTCACCGCCTCATCGATGCTGCCGGCCCTGATGATGGAGACGACAGGACCGAAACTTTCCTCCGCATAGAGCCGCATGGCGGGAGTGACGCCATCGACGGCAATCGCATCGAGCATCGTGCCGTTGCCGCCGCCACCGGCAACCTGCCGAGCGCCCTTGGAGACAGCGTCATCCACCAACGACCGAATGCGGGATGTCGCCTCCGCACTGACCAGCGAGCCGAGCGGTGTTTTGCCTTCACGCGGATCGCCAGCAGTAAGGCTCGAAGCTTTCTTGGCGAAGGCCTCCACAAATGCATCGGCGACGCTGTCGAGCACGATGATGCGCTCCGTCGACATGCAGATCTGGCCCTGGTTCATATAAGCGCCGAAAGCGGCAGCCGCGACAGCCGCATCGATATCGGCGTCATCAAGCACGATGAACGGCGCCTTGCCGCCAAGCTCCAGCAAAGCGGGTTTCAGATAACGGCCGGCCGTTTCGGCAATCACCCGGCCAACGCGGGTCGAGCCGGTGAAATTCACGCGTCTGACGGCGGGGTGTGCGATAAGCGTATCGACGATCTTTGCCGCATCTTCGGGCGCATTGGAGACGGCGTTGAGCACGCCCTTGGGCAAACCCGCCGAAGCGACGGCTTCAATGATCAGCGCATGGGTGCGCGGGCACAGTTCCGAGGTCTTCATGACAACCGTATTGCCGCAGGCGAGCGGCGTGGCGATGGAGCGCACGCCGAGAATGACCGGCGCGTTCCACGGCGCGATGGACAGCACGACACCGGCGGGCTGGCGCAGCGCCATCGCCATGGTTCCGGGACGGTTGGAAGGGATGACCTCTCCCTTGATCTGGGTCGTCAGGCTTGCCGCCTCTACCAGCATGTCGCTTGCCAGTTTGACGTTGAAACCGGCCCAGGCATCGGTTGCGCCGATTTCTTCCTTCATCGCCTGGGTAATGTCAGGCCCGGCGGCGAGAAGCGCCTGCGCGGCAGCCAGAAGCAGGCGGCGGCGTTCACCGGGCGGCGTTGCCGACCAGACCGGGAAAGCGGCCGCCGCGGCATCGGCTGCCCGGGTGGCGTCCTCCACCGTTGCCGCCGCAGCACTCGTCGCCACATCGCCGGTGATGGGGTTGCTGCGTTCGAAACGCTTGCCGCTTGTGGCCGGGCAATGGTCGCCGCCGATGAAAAGATTGACTGTCTGCATGGTCTTCCTCCTGAATTCAGACAATGGCGGCGGTGGTGCCGCCAAGAAACGCCCGTTGCACGGCGGGATCGGCGGACAGGGCCGCAGCCGTGCCTGCCCCGACAATCCGCCCTGCTTCCAGCAAATATCCGCGATCGGCAAGTGAGAGGCTTTCGCGCACGTTCTGCTCCACGAGCAGAATGGAAAGGCCGCTCTTCTTGATCTCCGCCAAAGCGGCAAAAAGCTCCTGCGTGACGATGGGCGCAAGGCCAAGGCTCGGCTCGTCCAGCAACAGATAATCCGGGGCCGACATCAGCGCCCGCCCAATGGCGACCATCTGCTGTTCGCCGCCGGACATGGTGCCGGCAAGCTGCTGCCGCCGCTCGGCAAGGCGGGGAAACAGCGAGAAAATATGCTCCCGTGTCGTCTTTTCCGCTGAGCGGGCATGGCGGGGATTGGCCCCGAGACGGAGATTGTCCTCCACCGTCAGCGCCGCGAAAATTCCGCGTCCCTCCGGCACCAATGCCACGCCCCGCTCCACGATCTGATGGGCGGGGACAGCGGCAAGCGACGAACCGTTGACGCGCACGTCTCCGGAGGCCGGAGCCACCATGCCGCCGACCGCTTTCAGCAACGACGACTTGCCGGCTCCATTGGCGCCAAGCAGCACCACCGTTTCGCCCTTGGCGACATTGAGCGATATGCCGTCAACCGCGAGATGTTTGCCGTAACGGATTGTCAGCGCATCTATTTCAAGCATGTGCCGCTCCCAGATAGGCGGAAATGACCTGCGGATCGTCAAGCACCGTTGCCGTCGGCCCGTCAGCGATCTTGCGACCGGCGGCCATGACCACGGAGCGCGGGCAAAGCGCGCGCACGGCGGCCATGATATGTTCCACCAGCAGGATCGTCGTACCCTCGGACGCCAGCCGCCGGATCAGCGCTATTCCTTCCTGCAGCTCCGTGGGGTTGAGGCCCGCAAGCCATTCATCGAGAAGCAGAAGCTTCGGTTCGCCCGCCAGCGCACGCGCCAGTTCAAGGCGTTTCTGGTCGATATAGGTTAGATCGCCGGCCGGTATGGTTTCCCGCCCGGCAAGGCCTATTCTTTCGAGGCAGGCGCGCGCGACCTTCTCCGCCTCGGGGCGTGAAAGCCGCTGCGGGCCGAACATGGCCGATACGGCAACGTTTTCGAGCAGGGAAAGTGAAGGCAAAAGCCGCACAAGCTGGAAGGTGCGCGCCACGCCGGCGCGTGCAATCACATCCGGCCGCCGGCCTGCAATCTCCTGCCCTTTGAGCCGGATCGACCCTTCAGTGGGCTTCAGCGCCCCCGAGATCAGGTTCATCAGCGTCGTCTTGCCGGAACCGTTCGGGCCGAGCAGCCCGACGACCTCGCCGGCCTCGATGGTGAGGCCAAGGCCATCCACCGCCTTCAGCCCGCCAAAGGTCTTGCGGATATCGATGATTTCGAGAACGGCGCTCATGCGGCTTTCTCCTTTTTGCGCGATTTCTCCAGCGCCGCCAGCACGCCATCCGGCAGCACGAAGACAATGAGGATGAAGAGAGCGCCGAGGATGATGGAAAAATGGTTGGGGAAGTTCGCGCCCAGCCACTCGAACAGCAGGAACAGCGGCACCGCACCGAGAATGGGTCCCCAGCGGCGTGTGGCTCCGCCAAGCAGGGCCATGATGACGGTGAGGAACGAGACCTGAGGATTAAACACGATGGCCGGCTCGATATAGACCCAGCGCGGGGCCTGAATGGCGCCGACCAGCGTGATGATCGTGGCCGACAGCACGAAGAGCGTCAGCTTGGTGCGGGCGAGATTAATGCCCGCATGGGCGGCCACGACCTCGTCGTCACCGATTGCCTTCAGCGCCAGTCCGAGCTTGCTGCGGTCGATCAGGATTGCCAGCAGGAGGGTGATGACAGCCAGCGCCAGCAATTGCCAGAGTACGTGTTGCGGCTCCAGCGGCAGGAAGATGTAACGCCCGAGCGTGCCGGTCACATTCACCTCATACCAGGTGATGAGCTGGCGGATGAGTTCGGCAAGGCCAAAGGAAAAGATCACGAAATAAATGCCGGCGACGCGCAGCGTGGAAAGCCCGACAACAAGCGCCAGCGCCGCGCCGACAAGGGCCGCGCACAGGAGCACCAGCGGCCAGGGCAAAACCTCGCTCAGCACCGCAACCGTATAGGCCCCGACACCGAAGAAGGCGACGGTGGCGAGCGAAATATAGCGCGTCGGGCCGGAGAACATCGCCCAGGCGGAGGCAAGCGTCGCATAACCGAGAAGGCCGATGATGACGCCGACGCCATAGGCATCGAAGAAGAAAGGGGAAAGCGCCAGCAGCGCGGCTGTGGCAAGGCCGATGAGAAGCGGGATCATTTGCCCCTCCTTGCGAAGATGCCTTCCGGACGCCAGAGCAGCACCACGAGAAAGAGCAGATAGGTGGCGGCAAGCGTGAGGCCGGGATCGACATAAACGAGCACGAAGGTTTCCACGAGACCGAGCAGCAGGCCGGCCACCAGCGCGCCAAGCAGATTGCCGACACCGCCCATGATGACGACGACAAGCGCCTTCATGGTGAAGACCACGCCATAGGAGGCGGAAAAGGTCTGGTACATCGAAATCATCACCCCGCCTGCCACGGCGAGTGCGCCGCCAAGCGCAAAGCCAATTGAGGCCACACGGTTCACATCAATGCCAACCAGCGGCGCAGATTTGGGCGCCAGCGCCACCGCCCGCAGGTTGAGGCCCCAGCGGCTGTGGGTGAGCGCCAGATAAAGCCCGCCACCGATCGCGACCGACAGGCCGAAGGACAGGAGCCGGTTCAGCGCCACCGTCGTGCCGAAGATGTCGACGCCATCGGATAGATAGGAATAGGAATGGTAGTTGCCGCCGAACGCCACGAGCATAATGCCCTGGATAACGAAGAGCAGCCCGAAGGTCGCCAGAATGGAATCGACTTCCAGACGGCCGGAGCCGCCCGAACGGCGCACCAGCGGCCGCATCATGACCCGGTAGATCACGAAAGACAGGGCGTAACCGAGCGGCACGATGATGAAGAGCGACCAGAGCGGCGACAGGCCATAGCTGGAAAACAGCACGAAGGTGATGAAGGCAGCCGCAATCAACACCTCGCCATAGGCAAGGTTCATGATGCGGGCAATGCCATATTGCAGCGAAAGTCCAAGCGCGATCAGCGCATAGGTCCCTCCCAGCATCAAGCCGAAGATGAGGGTGGATAAAAACAAGGGAATGTCTCCAGTATGGAAGATGGCCGAAGCCTTCCGGCCGGGATTCACGACCCCGGCCGGCAAAGGCTCACCATTGCGGCTTCGGAATGACCGGCTTGGCCGCGCCTGCGCGGTCTGCGGGCGCAATCGCCACGAAACGGTCGCCCTGCCATTGCCCCGCCCACCAGAGCTGGCGAAGCTGGTTGTCTTCAAGCTTGACCGGGCCGATGACGGTGTCGAAGCTTCCCGTCGAAAGTTCATTTGCCACCGCCGCCTTGTCGAGGCCAACGCGTTGAACGGACTGGGCCAGCATTTCAAGGCTCGCATAGGTGATGGCGCTTGCCCAGCTGTCTGGCTTGGTGCCGATGAAGGCTTCGTGGCGCTTGAAATAATCCTCGATCTTGTCGCTGCTGCCATCGACGCCGCCGATGCTGATCACGCCCTCCTGCTTGCCATCGGAAACCTTCGGGAAGATCGGGAAAGCACCGCCGACGCCGACATAAAGGACCTTCGGGTTGAACTTCGCCGTCTGCGCCTGTTTCGTCACCGCAAAACTATCGGGCGGATAGGAAAAGGCGATGAAGCTGTCCGCACCGCTCGCCGCCGCCTCGTTCACAAGTGCTGCGAAATCGGACGTGCCGACCGGATAGGTCTTGTCATAGGCAAGCGTGAAACCCGCTTCCTTCAGCGCCGGCCGCGCGGCCTTGATGAGATCGATGCCGAAACCGTCGGCCACGGAAATCACCGCGACCTTATCGTTGATCTGGCCGGCCTCGCGTGCGGCTTTCAAGACATCGGCCAGTGCATTGGCATAGTCATGACCACCGCCGAGCATCCAGAAGCTCTTTTTCCAGCGCGCCGCGAAATCGGGCGCCTTGTCGGTAACGCCGGTCACGGCCAGTTGTGGATAACCGAAACGGTCGTAAAGCGGCGCAACAGCCAGATTGAAGCCCGTGCCCCAGGGCGGCAGGATGAAATCGACCTTATCCTGGCTCGCCAGACGCTCGGTGAACCGCACGGCATCCTCGGCCGAGGATCGGTCGTCATATTCCACTACTTCCACCGGTAGGCGCGTGCCATCCGGCAGGGTCAGGCCGCCGGCATCGTTAACCTCTTTCACCCATAATTTGTAGTTCGGAATGGTGGTTATGCCAGCACCCGTGGCATTGGCGCCGCTTTTTGAAACGGCATAACCGATCTTCACCGAGGTACGGTCCTGCGCAATGGCGTGACCGAAAGATACCGCCGACAAGGCAGCACCGGACAGCAGGCAGAACAGCGTTCTGCGCTTCAGATTATTCATGATGTTCCTCCCAAAGCGCCTTATCGGGGTTGCCGTTCTCCTCAAGGCTTTCCCTGCGCTGATCAAAGTTTAGCAATGACAGCCGCATATAAAATGCACTAGTGTAGCGCATTATTGTACTTTTGGAGGCCGAATGGCGATGCATAGCCAGATTGCCGGCAATCGCGTGGAGATCACGGCGCGCACCCTCGCCTCGACGCTGCGCATCTCCGAGTTCCGGCTGGAATCGGATAGTGCCCATCTGCTTCTCCTGTCGGCCGGGGAAGCGGAAATCATACAGGGCGAAAAGACGCTGCCTGTCCCAGCACCGGGGCTCGTCTGGTTGCCCATCGGCCCCGCCGGCCGTCTGCGGCTGACTGCCGGAAGCCGTGGATCGCTGCTGAGGACGAGCGAAATCGGGCTTGCCCATGCGATGCCCACCGGCACGAGCGCAAGCGCCGTGCGCAATATATTGCAGCGTGTTCTGACGCAGGCGCCGGCGGAGAAAGACCGGCAGGAACTCGCGGGTTATCTCGAGACCATCGCCAGCGAAAATGTCCGCGCGACAACCGGTTCGGACACGATCATCGCCAGCCTGCTCTCCGTCACCCTCATTCGCATCTGCCAGCACGCCATAGCCGATATTGCCGCGGCCGTCTCAACGCCCGGCAGCCTCACCGAGCGTTTCGTGCTGGTGGTCAGCCAGCACAAACGCGATCAATGGGGCGTGGAAGATTATGCAAGGCAGCTCGGCGTCAACCGCGAACGGCTGGGATTTGCGGTGCGCAAGGCGACGGGGCTTTCGCCGCAGGCCTATATTCACCGGGAACTGCTGTCCGAAGCGCGTGACCTTCTTCTGAACTCATCGCTGCAAGTCGCTGAAATCGCGTTCCGATTAGGATTTCAGGACCCCGGTTATTTCAATCGCTTTTTCACCCGCAACGAAGGCACGTCTCCCGGCCGGTTTAGGAGAACGGCAACGCGAATGCAGAACGTGCCGCCGCCGTCTTATGCGGCCTGGCCGTGACCTGACGGGCGGCTGAGAATTAGGCCGCTTCCAGTTCCTTGATATTGGCAAGTTCCGCTTCCAGCCTCACAGCCGCCGCCTTAATGTCAAAGGCGTTCTGCAAGTTCAGCCAATATTCCGGCGTGGTCTTGAAAAACTTTGCAAGGCGCAAGGCGGTGTCGGCGGTGATACCAAGTTTCTCTCCCGCAATCCGTTCTATGCGGGTGCGCGGAACATTGAGGTGCCTTGCAAGAGCGTAAGCCGACATCCCCAGCGGCTCAAGATAGAGTTCCCGCAGGATTTCGCCCGGATGGATCGGAGGCGATTTACTGATTGTCATGCTCGCTGGCCCTCCTTGGCCGATTTTTCATGAGCCTCTCCACGAGAATTCCAGACTAGTGATAGTCGGTTATTTCCACGCTTTCCGGCCCTGCTTCCATCCAGACGAAGCAGATGCGCCACTGCTTGTTGATCCGGATCGAATATTGGCCCTCACGATCGCCGGACAGCTTTTCCAAACGATTGCCGGGCGGTGAGCGAAGGTCTTCTACCGTGGTCGCCGCATCCAGGATCGTGAGCAGCTGCTGGGCGCGGCGTACGAGATCGGCGGGAAAGCCCTTCTTCACAGATCCGTCGTCAATCGATGCGGTCAGCTTGTTTTTGAAAGAACGGATCATTGCTGGCCTCGTGATGTTGGTATCATAAACAGATACGCACAGAAGTCAACAGGACCGTATCTTAAAGAGATACGCCTATTGCCACCCCCGCCACCGTTCGGTGCCGCCCGATCGGCAGCATCATCGGTTTGCCCGAGGTCGGATCTTCGATGACCCGGCTTTCGATGCCGAAGACGTGGCGGACATTCTCCTCCGTCAATACGTCCTCCGGCGTGCCGAAGACATGCAGCTTCCCGTCCCTCATGGCGACGAGATGATCGGCATAACGGGCTGCGAGATTGAGGTCGTGCAGCACCATGACGATGGTGGTCTCCCGGGCGTGGTTGAGATCGGTCAGAAGGTCCAGCACCTCGACCTGATGGCTGATATCGAGGAAGGTGGTCGGTTCATCCAGCAGCAATATGTCTGTCTGCTGGGCGAGCGCCATGGCGATCCAGACGCGTTGCCGCTGGCCGCCGGAAAGCTCGTCCACCGGCCGCTCGGCCAGTTCCACCGTATCGGTGGCGACAAGGGCTGCGGCGACGGCCTCGTCGTCCTGTCGCGACCAGCGGGCGAACAGGCCATGATGCGGGTGCCGGCCACGGCTGACCAGATCGGCAACCACAATGCCCTCCGGCGCTATCGGCGATTGCGGCAAAAGGCCCATGCGCCGTGCGAGGTCGCGCGAGGGAAGACGATGGATCGATTTTCCATCGAGCAGAACCTGACCGGCGCGCGGCGCAATGAGCCGCGACATGCTGCGCAGCAGGGTGGACTTGCCGCAGGCATTGGCGCCGACGATGACCGTGATCTTCCCGCGCGGAACGGTGAGATCCAGCCCGTCGATGATGAGGTTTTCGCCATAGCCGGCCGACAGGCCGTTCACGGAAAGGGAGTGGCCGGTCATAACGAGCCTCCGCTGCGGTTGACCCGCACGATAAGGTAAATCAGATAGGGTGCACCGAGCGCGCCGGTAACGACGCCGACCGGGTAACGGCCCGGCAACAGGAACTGGCCGCAATAATCGCCAACCAGCACCAGCGCCGCCCCAACCAGCGCCGCAGGAAGGAGCAGCGAGCCGTTGCTGCCGACAATGCGCGCCGCAATCGGCCCGGAGAGGAAAGCGACAAACGCGATTGGACCCGAGACCGCCGTTGCAAAGGCGATCATGCCAACGGCGGCGATGATGACGATGATGCGCGTTCGCCCCACCCGCACGCCAAGCGCTGCGGCAGCGTCGTCCCCCAGTCTCAACGCTTCCAGATCACGCGCACGGCTGAGGAGCAGGCCGCCGAAAAGGATGAGCGCGAGGAGGAGCGGCAGCAGTTGCGCGATTTTCGCGCCGTTGACGCTGCCGGTCAGCCAGCGCATCGCCTCCTGCAGCGTCCATGCTGGCGCGACGGAGAGGATATAGGCGATGAAGCTTTCCAGCATGGCTGATACGCCGATGCCGACAAGGATCAGCCGCGTTCCGGCCACGCCGTTGCGGAAGGACAGGAGATAGACGAGGAGCGCGACGCCAAGACCGGCCGCGACGGCGAAGACCGAGACCAGCGGCCCGTTCATCTGCAGGACGACGATGGCAAAAACGGCCGCCGCGCTCGCCCCGGAACTAATGCCGATAATATCGGGGCTGGCGAGCGGGTTGCGCAGCATGATCTGGAAGGCGACGCCGCCAAGCCCGAAGCTCAGGCCTGCCAGAATCGACAGCAGCGCACGCGGCAGGCGCAACTGCCCGACGGTGAAGGTTACCCCGGCAATGTCCTGCCCCAGCAGAACACGAACGACATCACCGGGCGGCGTGAAGGATTGCCCGAGCATCAGCGTCGTTGCGAAAGCGGCAATCAGAAGCGCCGACAGGGCGGCGATGACAAGGCGACGCCGGCGCTGGCGGGCATGGCGATTGAAGACGAGATTTTCGATGACGGGAGCATACATGGTCACAATTCACGCACCCTCTGGCGTCTGACAATCCAGATGAAGAAAGGCGCGCCGACAAGGGCGGTGACAATGCCGACATCGAGTTCCGACGGCCGCGCCACGATGCGCCCGACAATATCGGCGGCAAGCAGCAGGCAGGCGCCGCCGAGCGCGGAAAACGGCAAAAGCCAGCGATTGTCCACACCGACGAGCAGACGGCAGAGATGCGGCACCACCAGCCCGACAAAACCGATCGGCCCGCAAATGGCGGTGGCCGCACCGCAGAGCAGGATGGCGCCGCAGGAGGCCACGGCTCGGG
Source organism: Agrobacterium sp. LR_9 (assembly GCF_041954855.1). Classification (NCBI taxonomy): domain Bacteria; kingdom Pseudomonadati; phylum Pseudomonadota; class Alphaproteobacteria; order Hyphomicrobiales; family Rhizobiaceae; genus Agrobacterium; species Agrobacterium sp. LR_9. Next base: position 44,403 of record NZ_JAVAYA010000023.1, on the reverse strand, counting down.
CGACCGCAACATTCTCGCCAAGCCCGGCGGCGAGTTCATCTCCAAGCGCCAGAGAATTCAGCTTGCGCGCCGAAAGCAGGCTGACGATGAAGCCGGTGGCCAGAAAGGGCAGCACGGTCTCGATTCGCTCGAAAGTCGCCCCGCCGACGCCGCCGATCTGCCAGGAGCGGATGCCGCCGGCAATATCGCTGCGCGGCAGAACGACGGCGATGACGAGTGAGGAAAAGGCGACGGAGGTGGCGGCGCCCGCAAGTGCGAGTTTCAGCGGGGTCGCCCCGCCTCGCCCGAGCGAGCCGACAACATAAACGAAAACCGCTGATACCCCCGCCCCGGCAATTGCGACCATGATGAAGGCCTGAGCCGAGGCGATGCCGAACCACACAATGCCGATGACGACGGCAAGCGACGCCCCCATGTTCACACCGAGAATGCCGGGATCGGCAAGCGGATTGCGCGTGACACCCTGCATGATGGCCCCGGCCAGCCCGAGTGCGGCCCCGGCAAGCAGGGCAAGCAGCGTGCGCGGCAAACGTACGGCAACCGCCGCCTCGGCAACCGTCTCGACGCGGCCGCTGAGCCCGCCAACAATATCCGCAAAAGAAACGTCACGCGTGCCGATGGCAACGGACAGCGCACAAAGCAGCGCGAGAAACGCCAGCACCGCGCCGAGCCAAGCCGTTCGCACGCGGTTGGAGCGTCCAGCGAGCAGCACGGCCGTCGCTTTGCCGGGTCCAGACATCGTCACTGCGATTTCCCGGAGGATTTGTCGGCGGCCTTTGCCAGAAGATCGGCATAGTCCTTCAACACCCACGAAATCGACAGCGGCGTGGGATTGGAGGCGGTGCCGAGCGGGTCGCGGCCCAGCATGACGATGGCATCGTTGGCAACGGCCGGCATGCGGGCGAGAAGCGGATCGGCCCGCATGGCGTTCAGCAGCGGCTCACTGCCATAGGTCACGACGATATCGACATCGTCGAAGGCATCCACACGTTCGGCGCTGACGCCGGCGGCGAATTGCCCCGGCTTCGTGGCTTCCACGACGCTTTTCGGCGAGGCAAGCCCAAGATCGGCGAAGAACTTCACCCTGGTGTCATTGGCCGTATAGAAATTGACGACGCTGAGATTGGTGGCGTCGAGATGGGTGACGAACATGGCCGACTTGCCCTTCAGCTGCGGGCGGCCGGCAACGACCTGCGCGATCTCGCCCTCGATGCGTTTGATGAGCGCCTCACCTTCCGCAACCATGCCAAGGCCGGCGCTATTCAGCCGGATCATCTCGCGCCAGTCCGTCGCCCAGGGAGAAACGGGATAGGCAACGACAGGGGCGATCTGGCTCAGCGTATCGTAGTCGGACTGGCTGAGGCCTGAATAGGCGGCAAGGATGACATCCGGCTGCGTCGCCGCCACGGCCTCGAAATCGATGCCGTCGCCCTCGTCGAACAGCACAGGCTTTGCCGGTTCGAGTTCGGTGAGCCGCTTTGCCACCCATGGCAGCAGGCCGTCGCCATCATCATCGCCGAAATTGGCCGCCGCAAAACCGACGGGCACTATGCCGAGCGCCAGCGGCACCTCATGGTTGGCCCAAGCGACAGTCGCGACCCGCTGCGGTTTCTTCGCAATCGTGGTCGTGCCGAAAGCATGTTTGATGACGACGGGATAGCTGGTCGTCTCCTCCGCCGAGGCCATATTCGGCGCGATCAGCGACAGGAAAAGCACAAATACCGGCAGGACGCAGCGAAACGGGCGAAGCATTGGCGAGCTCTCAAAAGTTCAAAAGTGGACTTGAACTCTCAGCTTCAATTGCCTCCGTCAAGCCCAGGCAAGAAATGCCGTCGCAACAGCGGTGAAATTTCCGGGGTTTTGTACAAAACCGCAAAAAGTTACAATACCGGACAAACTTTCTCAAGTTATTGGGCGCTTCGAGAGTGGGCCGTGGAAGCGGCGATCGGGGCATCAACTTCTGGAACCTACCAATGAATATCGAAACCGAAGGCAGACACCGCAAAACCGCGCGACGTCGTTATCAGGATGCGGCGCTGCTTGCCTGCACGGCGCTTGTCGCCACCCTGCCCGGCCCCTTGCTGGCGCAGGAGGCTGCCACCACGAACAGCAGCACGGTTCTGGAACGGATCACCATCGAAAGCGGTGACAATGACCAGAAGTCCATCGTCGCCAACCGCACGACGAGTGGCAGCAAGATGGCGACCGATATTCTCGACACACCGGCCTCGGTCTCCGTCATCACCGCCAAGGAAATGCAGCAGCGCGGCGTGCAGAGCGTGGAAGAAGCGCTGCAATATACCGCCGGTGTAACCACGGATTTTTACGGCTCCGACGACCGGTTCGACTATTTCAAGATTCGCGGTTTCGACGCTTATACCTATCGCGACGGGTTGACGCTTGGCCGTCCCTTCGGCGCGCTGCGCGAGGAAACCTATGCCTATGAGCGTGTTGAAGTGCTGAAGGGCGGCAATTCCACCACCTTTGGCGTCTCAGATCCCGGCGGCTCGGTGAATTACTCCACCAAGGTGCCGAAACGCACCCGTTTCGGTGAAGCCTATGTCACCGGCGGCTCCTATGGCCGCGCCGAAACCGGCTTCGATTTCGGGGACAACATCACCAGCGACGACACGCTGTCCTATCGCCTGACCGGCAAGCTCAGAAATGCCGATGCGGAATATGACTATTCCCGCGACGACGAGAAATTCTTCATGGGCGGCCTGACATGGCGTCCCACGGACGTCACCAGCCTTACCGTAGTTTACGATCATCTCAACAAGGATGGCGTTCCGGGCGGCGGCGGCCATCCCGTCGGCTCGCATTTCGACCGGAGCCGTTTCTTCGGCGAACCGGACTACAATTATCGCGGCACAAACCGCAATTCGCTGAGCGTGATGTTCGACCACGATTTCGGCTCCGGCCTGACGCTGAGTTCCAACGCCCGCTACAGCAAGGCGAATACGGACTTCGGTTATGCTTACATCTCGTCCACGCCGACCAACGGTTCGACAATCGCCAACCGGTCCTATTTCGGCAACGACACCGAGACCGAAAACTTCCTGGTCGACACGCGCCTGCAATACGATACGCGGTTTGAAAATGTCGAAAGCCGCAGCCTCGTCGGCGTCTTCTACAATGACTACACCTCCGGCAGCAAAAACTACTTCGGCGCTGCGCCGAGCATAAACTGGACGAACCCGGTCTATACCGGCGCCCCCTCCACGGTGCCGCTCTTCTCCAACTCGCTGACCGACCAGAAGACTAGAGCGATCTACCTGCAACAGGACCTGACCTTCTTCGACAGGCTGATCGTCAGCGCCGGCCTGCGCAACGACTGGATCGACACCGACCAGACCAACCGGCTGAACGGCACGACGGCGAGCGGCGACATCAGCGAACTGACCAAGCGTATCGGCGTGTCCTACAAGGTCACCAATGAAATCGCGCCCTATATCAGCTACGCCGAGTCGGTGGTGCCGGCATCTGGTCTGACGGTAGAGCCCGAACGCGGCGAACAGATCGAACTCGGCGTGAAATATCGTCCGGACGCTTTCCCGGCCCTGTTCACCGCGTCGATCTACGATCTGAAGAAGAACAACATCACCGTCACCAGCCCGATCACCAGCCTGCCGACGACCATCGGCGAGGTGCGTGTGCGCGGTCTCGATCTCGAAGCCAAGGCGGAAGTGACCGACGATCTCAGCCTGACGGCGGCCTATTCCTATCTCGACGCGGAAATCACTGAAAACGGCACCGGCGGTAACGTTGGCAACCGGCCGCAATTCGTGCCCGAGCATCAGGCCTCGCTGTGGGTCAACTACACGCTTGCGGGCAACGACCATTTCGGTGACATGACCTTCGGTCTCGGCGGTCGCTATACGGGCGCTTATTATTTCGACAATGCCAACAAGGTCGAAACCGGAAGCAGCGTGACCGTGGATGCGGCGTTCAGCTACAAGATTCAGGAAACCGCCTCGCTGGACGTCAACGTTTCCAACATCTTTAACGAAAAACACGTCTCTTATGGCGGGTTCGGCGCTGACTTTTACAATCCCGGCCGGGCGTTTTCCGTAACTTTGCGAAAGACATGGTGAAAATCGATATTAGCAATATTTTTCAATATATTGAATAATTTCCCTAATGCACCACGTCATCCTCGGGCTCGTCCCGAGAATCTAACCACGCCTCATCAAGTCTGAAGGTCGCAGATCCTCGGGACAAGCCCGATGATGAGGAAAGGTGAGGTTTGCGGCCTCACCAAAACACTGCGCATCGACCTCACCCAGCCTCAAAGCAGCCTGTGCAGCCGTCGCCAGGCGGCGGGTGTGTTTCCCACGGACTGGCGGAAAGCCTTGGTCAGATGGGCCTGATCGGAAAAGCCGAGCTGGGCGGCGATATCGGCCACCGTCAGATCGCCTTCCAGCAGAAGTTTCTGGGCGGCATTGATGCGCCGCTCCAATTGCCATTGCAGCGGCGTCTTGCCGGTGGTCTGGCGAAATACGGTAGCGAACCAGCTTTCCGAAAGCCCGACAATATCGGCCATCTCGGCAACCGTCATACGGTCGTCGCCACGCTTTTCGACCTGGGCAAGAAGCTTGTTCAACTGCGCCTGCGTCAGCCTGCCATTGACCTGCTCCGGCGAAGAGCCGGGAATATCCAGCAGGCCGGCAACGATGCTGCCGACGAGGCTTTCCGCATAGACAGCATGTTTCGAGGGTTCAGCTAGCTCATCGACCAGCAGGCCGGCAAGGGTTTCCACCGAGCCGATATCCTGTATCTCGACGGGACGGCGCAGCGCCGTCATCGCCGCCGAACTGCCCACCGAAGGTGACAGGAAACGCAACAGGCGGTCCTTGTGAATATGCAGGTTGAGATGCGAGAACCGATGCGTGGCGCTGCTGCTCGTCCACATCGGCACGCCGGCCGGCACATAAACCGCCCGTGTCATCGGCCGCGAATGGTTGGTGAACTCGCCATTGCGGTTGGACATGCTGATGCGCGAGGAGACATCGTTGAAAAAGATCATGATGCGCGGATCGGCGGCCAGATAGTAACCCTTCGCTCCCATCTGGCTTTCCGCTTCCCAGAAAGCACTGACCAGCCCGTCCAACTGGCGCCATTTCACCGGCGCAGTGACGCTGATCCCTTCCGTGTGCCAGGTCATGGAATGCCAGAAACTCAATGCGGGTACCGTCCGGTTGTCGGGTCTGGGGTGAGCGTATGGAAAGACGGGCGCGCCGCGCCAGTCATCGCGCTTCAGCCCCAATAACATGACTTATCAATTCATGTTAATAGCAAAGATCATTATAAAGAGAAACATTCGCTGACGCGACAGCTCTGGAACCTCTGAGCGAAACGTCCGTTGAACTCCTGACAGGAACGCAACACGGGAGATTCATCAATGGACAGCAAAAAGGAACCGGGCAACTTCGCCGACAAGAAACGCGAAGAAAAGGGCCGAGGCGTTATCGTGGCCGGGCCGGATGCGCACGAAAACGAAAAAAGCGGCAAAGCTCCCTCCGCAAAGGCGGAAAAATCTTCATCCGGCAAACCAGTTGCGGCTTCCGACCGGCGATAGCATGCCGGATCGAGCGGTCGCCGATGCGTCTTCGTCAATCTACAAATAGGAAAACACCTCCCTGATCGCTCAGGGAGGTGCATCATCAATAAAAAGTCGGCCTTTGCTTACAGAAGGTCGAAACGGTCGGCGTTCATCACCTTGGTCCAGGCGGCGACGAAATCACGCACGAATTTCTCCCTGCTGTCGTCCTGCGCATAAACTTCCGCATAGGCGCGCAGGATGGAGTTCGAACCGATGACGAGGTCCACGCGGGTCGCCGTGTACTTGGCTGCCCCGGTCTTGCGGTCACGAATCTCATAGAGGTTGTTGCCGGTCGGGACCCAGGAATAGGCCATGTCCGTCAGCGTCGTGAAGAAGTCCGTCGTCAGCGCGCCGGGCTTGTCGGTAAACACGCCATGCGCCGTACCGGCATAATTGGCGCCGATGACGCGCAGACCGCCGATGAGGACGGTGAGTTCCGGCGCGGTCAGGCCGAGCAGCTGCGCGCGGTCCAGAAGCAGTTCTTCGGGGCTGACGACATAGTCCTTCTTGACCCAGTTGCGGAAACCATCCGCGAGCGGCTCAAGTGGGGCAAAGCTGTCAGCATCCGTCTGCTCGGCGGAAGCATCGCCACGGCCGGCCGCGAAAGGCACGGCAATGTCTAAGCCGGCCGCTTTCGCCGCCTGCTCCACACCGTAATTGCCGGCCAGAACGATCACATCCGCAATGCTTGCGCCGGTTTCACGGGCAATCGGTTCCAGAACCGAAAGCACGCGGGACAGACGGGCGGGCTCATTGCCTTCCCAGTCCTTCTGCGGTGCAAGGCGGATGCGCGCGCCATTGGCGCCGCCGCGCTTGTCCGAACCGCGGAAGGTGCGGGCGCTGTCCCAGGCTGTCGAGACCAGATCGGCAACGGAAAGACCGGAAGCCGCGATCTTCGCCTTGACGGCGGCGACATCGTAGCTGGTGGAGCCTGCGGGGATGGGATCCTGCCAGATCAGGTCTTCCGCCGGAACGTCCGGGCCGAAATAACGGGACTTCGGCCCCATGTCGCGGTGGGTCAGCTTGAACCAGGCGCGGGCAAAGACCTCGGAGAAATGGTCCTGATCGTCCTTGAACTTCAGCGAAATCTCGCGGTAGATCGGGTCGACCTTCAGGGCCATGTCGGCATCGGTCATCATCGGAATGGTGCGGATCGAGGCATCCTCGACGTCGACAGGCTTGTCTTCCTCGGCAATGGTGATCGGCGCCCATTGCGATGCACCGGCGGGGCTGTGCGTCAAAGTCCACTCATGCTTGAACAGCATATCGAAGAAACCGTTGTCCCACTTGGTCGGCTCGCTCGTCCACGCGCCCTCGATGCCGGATACCACGGTGTCGCGACCGATGCCGCGGCCCTTGGTGTTGATCCAGCCGAGACCCTGAAATTCCGGGCCTGCTGCTTCCGGATCGGGGCTGAGGTTGGCGGCGCTGCCATTGCCATGCGATTTGCCGATGGTATGGCCGCCGGCGGTGAGAGCGACGGTTTCCTCGTCATCCATGCCCATGCGGGCGAAGGTTTCGCGCATCTGCGCCGCCGTCGCCAGCGGATCGGACTTGCCGTTCACGCCTTCCGGGTTGACGTAGATGAGGCCCATCTGCACGGCAGCGAGCGGGTTTTCCAGCGTCGCGGGCTTGGTCACGTCGCCGTAACGGCCGTCGCTCGGCGCCAGCCATTCCTTTTCGTCACCCCAATAGGTGTCCTTTTCCGGAGCCCAGATATCTTCGCGGCCGAAAGCAAAGCCGAAGGTCTTCAGACCGGCGACGTCATAGGCAATGGTGCCGGCGAGCGCGATCAGGTCTGCCCAGGAAATCTTGTTGCCGTATTTCTTTTTGATCGGCCACAGGAGGCGGCGGCCCTTGTCGGTGTTCACGTTGTCCGGCCAGGAATTGAGCGGCGCAAAACGCTGGTTGCCGGTGTTGGCGCCGCCGCGGCCGTCAGTCACGCGGTAAGAACCCGCCGCATGCCAGGTAACGCGCGCCATCATGCCCACATAGCTGCCCCAGTCCGCCGGCCACCAGTCCTGGCTGTCGGTCATCAGCGCGCGCAGATCGGCTTTCAACGCTTCGACATCGAGCGTCTTCAGGGCGTCACGATAGTTGAAGGAGGTGCCGAGCGGATTGGTCTTGGTGTCGTGCTGGTGCAGGATGTCGAGGTTCAGCGCATTCGGCCACCATTCGGTTACCGATTTACCCGAGGCCGTATTGCCTCCATGCATGACAGGACACTTGCCAGCCGGTTTTGAAGTTGCGTCCATTTCGCCCTCCGATGGGTTTAGCAATTAAACGAAATAATCAATTCGACATGTGCAGCGTTAGAGCCAGAGCCAGCGGCAGGTCATGGGAAAACCGTGCAGCGACGCTGGTAACCTCTCACAGCTACAGCTTCTTTCTGTCATGAAGATGACTAACAGCCGGGTTCCATAATTTCCAATTGTATATTCTAAAGGCTGCGATATGCTGAGCTTATGATTGCGCTCTCCATGAAACATCTCCGTTATTTCGACGCTCTGGCCAAGATCGGTCATTTCGGTCGGGCGGCGGAGGTGTGCGCGATTTCCCAACCTGCACTATCTTTGCAGATCCGGGAACTGGAGGAATTGATCGGTGCGCCGCTCGTCGAACGCGGCAGCCGCCAGATCAGGCTGACCGCGCTTGGCGAGGAATTCGCCGAACGCACCCGCTCGATATTGCGTTCGGTGGACGAGTTGCAGGATCTGGCGCGTGCGGGGCACGGCCCTCTCAGCGGTCGCCTGCGCATCGGTGTCATTCCCACCGTCGCGCCCTATCTTTTGCCGCAGGTGATCAAGACGCTGACCCGGCATTATCCCGGACTGGAAGCACGCCCGCGCGAGGCGGTGACACAGAAGCTCATCGAAGACCTTCTCGAAGCCCGGCTCGACATGGCGATCGTCGCCCTGCCCGTCTCGGAACCGGCGCTGGAGGAGGTTCCGCTGTTTTCGGAGGAATTCATTCTGGTGCGGCCGATGGAGGATGCGGGCATGCCGGTGCCGAGCGCCGACAAGCTGGGCGAAATGCGCCTGCTGCTGCTGGAAGAAGGCCATTGTTTCCGCAATCAGGCGCTTTCCTTCTGCAGCACGACCAATGCGCCGCCGCGCGTCCTGATGGAAGGCTCCTCGCTCTCCACCCTCGTGCAGATGGTCGGCGCCGGCATCGGCGTCACGCTCATTCCGCAGATGGCCGTCGATATGGAGACACGGCAATCCACGGTCTCGGTGTTCCGGCTAGCGGAACCGCGCCCGTCGCGCACCATCGGCATCGTGTGGCGCAAGAGCAATCCGCTCTCGGCGCAGTTCAGCCATATCGCCGAAATCGTCCGCGAATGCGGCCTTCAGAAACTCGGTCTGTCTTGAAGACGAAAGACACATCAATATCAGGAAAGCGAATGTGAGCAGGCCGAATTACCGCGATATCGCCCGCCTCGCAGGCGTTGGAACCGCCACGGTCGAGCGGGTGCTAAACGGGCGCGGCGGCGTTCGTGCCGAACTCGTGGAAAAGGTCGTTCTTGCCGCACGCACACTGGATTATCCGCGCACCCTGCCGGAGACCCACCGAGGCTTCTTGCGCATAGAAGTGCTGATGGTACGCCCGGACACCACCTTTTACCGGCGGCTTTCCAAGGCCTTCGAAAGAATTGCGGCAACGCTCGACCCTCTCGTCGTTGTCCACCGCAGCTTCGCCGAAGAGATGAAGCCGGACGAGCTGGCGAGCCGCATCACCGCCGCCGCAGAGGCGCGCGCGGGCCTTATCCTCGCCAGTCCGAGCAGCCCGGCGGTTAGCGCCGCCGTCGAGGCGGCGGTGGCGCGCGGCGTGCCGGTCGTGCATGTCGTCACGCGCGCTTCGGCGGAAAAGGGCGAATTCATCGGCATCGACAATGGCGCGGCGGGACGGACGGCGGCGCATTTCATCACCCGCATGGCGCGCCAGCCCGGCCCGGTCATCGCGCTCTGCCATCCGATCTATCAGGTCCACCGCGACCGTATCGGCGGCTTTTCCGATTACTTCCGAGATCATCCCGGTGAACATCGCTTCGAATGGCTGGGCTTTACCCGCGACGACGAATATTACGGCGCCGAGGCCCTGCGCATGGCGCTCGATCTCTATCCCGACATGGCCGGACTCTATAATGCCGGCGGCGCGAATGCCGCCCTGATCGACGTTCTTCGCCGGCATCCGCGCGGCGGCGAGATATTCTTCGTCGGCCATGAATTGACCGATTATACGCGCAAGGCGCTGAATGACGGCATCATGGATATCGTGCTCGATCAGGCCCCCGAGGCGCAGGCCCGCCGGGCGCTGGATCTCGTCCTTCGCCGGATCGGTCTCACCGATATTGAGCCCGATAACGCGCCCATTCGCTTCGTCACCATCACCGCCGAAAGCCTTTGATCTGATTTGATCAACGAAGGCTTCGGCGTTCACCGCCCGCCCTGCTAATTTCTCTTCAGGGAGGAAAGCCGCAGAGCGCGAGAGTGCCGGCGGCCATGGCGTGTAAACGCCCTTCTTCATCGTGAAAACTTGCGCGGGCGCATCGGGAGCGATCGTCCGAAGGAGAGCGCTATGGACGATCTGAAATATGGAACGCGTAACAAGCGCGGCGACTGGGCGCCCCACCAGCCGGTGGAAACAGCACCGCTCTTTGCCTTTCCGCCGCGCTTCGTGGCGGTGCTGAAGTGGCTCCCGCATTATTTTTTTCCGTGGAATGCGATCTTCGCGCTTTCTGCAGTCGGCTACTGGGCCTTTGTCATTCCGCCCGTCGAAACCATGGCCACGCTCGGCTTCGGCTGGATCGCCTGGCTTTATGCGGTCAATGCGGTCTGCGTCTTTCTCTTCTACGGCGGTTTCGAACTCCATCTCTATATTCTGAAGCGGCAGGAAAACCGCTTCAAATATAACGGCAAATTTCCCGCCGAACAGAAGAGCAAGGCCTTCTGGTTCGAGAGCCAGAACCTCGACAACATCCTGCGCACCTTCCTTTCCGGCGTGACGATCTGGACCGCCATCGAAGTGGCGATGTTGTGGGCCTATGCCAATGGTTATGCGCCATGGCTCAGCTTTGCCGAAAATCCATGGACGCTCGCAGCCGTGGCGCTCGTTGTGCCGATCATCCACGAATTTCACTTCTTCTGCATTCACCGGCTCATCCACACGCCGCTGCTTTATAAATGGGTGCATTCCGTCCACCACAATTCGGTGAACCCGTCGCCCTGGTCGTCGCTATCCATGCATCCGGTCGAGCATCTGCTTTATTTCGGCACCGCCTTTTATCACCTGGTCCTGCCGTCCAACCCGGTCCTCATGCTTTACCAGCTGCATTATGCGGGTTTCGGCGCGATCCCCGGCCATGTCGGCTTCGACAAGGTTGAGATCGGCGAGGACAAGCTGGTCGATAGCCATGCCTATGCGCATTACCTCCACCACAAATATTTCGAGGTGAATTACGGCGACGCCCTCATCCCGCTCGATAGGTGGTTCGGCACCTGGCACGACGGCTCGGCCGAGGGAGAAGCCCGCATGCAGGAACGCTATCGCAAACGCAAAGAAAAACTCGCGGCCCGCAAGGCGCGCAACACCATCGGGGAGGCAGCCGAATGAACTGGGTTTCAGCCTGCAAACTGGAAGACATCGAACAGGAAGGCGCGATCCGCTTCGACCACGCCGGACGCACCTATGCGATCTACCGCGGTCCGGATGACAGCGTTTATTGCACAGCCGGCCTCTGCACCCATGAGGCCATCCATCTCGCCGAAGGGCTGGTGATGGATTTCGAGGTGGAATGTCCCAAGCATTCCGGCGCCTTCGATTATCGCACCGGCGAGGCGCTGCGGCTGCCCGCCTGCGAAAACCTGAAGACCTATCCGGCGCAGGTGGTGGACGGCGAAGTACGCATCACCATCGGCTAGGCCGGGCTTTCGAGCAGGCCCGAAAGGGCCTCCGGAATGCACCCGGGCGGCCCGGCGCCCCAAGGGAGGACAAACATGAAATCCATCTGTACCATGGCCGCTCTGGCGGTCCTTTTCGCCGGCACGGCATCGGCCGAGACCATCGGCGTTTCAATGCAGAGCTTCGACAATAATTTCCAGACCCTGCTGCGCGAAGGGCTTGGCGCCCGGGCGTCTGAGATCGACGGCGTCAAGATCCAGGTCGAGGACGCGCAGGCCGATATTTCCAAGCAGCTCAACCAGGTCAATAATTTCATCGCCGCAAACGTCGACGCGATCATCGTGACGCTGGCAGACACCTCGGCCGCACCCGGCATCAGCGATGCCGCAGCCAAGGCGGGCATTCCGCTGGTCTACCTCAATCTCGAACCGGACAATGTCGCCAAACTGCCGGAAAAGCAGGCCTATGTCGGCTCACGGGAAACCGATGCGGGGCGGCTGGCCGGCGAAGCGGCCTGTTCGCTGCTCAAGGAGAAGGGAAAGGCCGCCGACGCGCAGGCCTATATATTGATGGGCGATCTCGCCCATCAGGCATCGCGTGACCGGACCTCGTCCTTCAAGCAGGCGCTCACATCCGGCGACTGCAAGGCCGTCACCATCGCCGACGAGCAATCGGCCGCCTGGACACGGACAACCGCCATGGACATGACGACCAACTGGATCACCGCCGGCCGGCCCATCGACGTCGTCTTCGCCAATAATGACGAGATGGCGATCGGCGCGGTTCAGGCGCTGAAGGCGGCCAGCGTTTCGACGGACGATGTGATCGTCATCGGCATCGACGCCACGCCGGACGGTCTCGCCTCCATGGCCGCTGACGATCTCGACGCCACGGTGTTCCAGAACGCCAAGGGGCAATCGACAAGCGCGCTCGATGCCGCCGTCGCCCTGATACGCGGCACGCCGGTCGACAAACAGGTCATGGTTCCGTTCGAACTGGTGACGCGGAAGAACATGACCGACTACGCCAGCCGAAACTGATCCTCCCCCAGCCGGTGCACCCTGAAAAGCGCGCCGGTCCCTTCTCACGGAGATACCATGGACGCAATCGTCATCATCGGCGCCGGCGAGGCGGGCACACGTGCCGCCTTTGCGCTGCGCGAAGCGGGCTTTGCAGGCAACGTCACGCTGGTCGGCACGGAGCCGCACCCACCCTATGAACGGCCCCCGCTCTCCAAACCGCTCGAAGGGGCGGTGCGGATGAAACCCATCTGCGGCGACGGAGCACTGGAGGCTGCCCGCATCTCCTATCGTCAGGGCGTATCGGCGACCCGGATCGATGTGAAAGACCGCATTGTGACGCTTGATGACGGGCGGGCGCTCGGCTATGACAGGCTGCTGCTTGCAACCGGGGCACATCCGCGAAAATTAACATGCCCCGGCGCGGGGCTGGCGCTGGATTTCCGCACCCACGCGGATGCGCAGGCGATTTTCTCCCGCACAAATAGCGGCGCCCGGATTGCGATCATCGGCGGCGGGCTGATCGGAATGGAACTTGCGGCGGTTCTGCGCGGCAAGGGGCTTGCGGTCAACATTATCGAGGCCGCAACACGGCCGCTCGGCCGTGCGGTTCCCCCGCGTTTTGCCGAAAGGATACACAAGCGCCATCTCGAAGAGGGCGTGAATTTCCATCTGGGAAAGGGCGTTTCGGAAATCACGCCGGAAGCAGTTTTGCTTACCGAAGGCGCGCGCGTACCGGCCGATATAGTCGTCTCCGCCATCGGCGTCCTGCCCAATGTCGCATTGGCGCAAACGGCTGGGCTTGCGACCGGAAACGGCATTCTGACCGATGCTTTCCTGCGCACCAGCGATCCCCATATCTTCGCGGCGGGCGATTGCGCGGCCGTCTCGCAAGCCGCCGGCGGACATATCCGGTTTGAAAGCTGGCGCAATGCCCGCAGCCAGGCGGAGGTCGCAGCGCATAACATTCTTGGCGCAAACGAGGCCTTCGCCGCCCTACCTTGGTTCTGGTCGGATCAATATGATCTCGGCCTTCAGGTCGCGGGCCTGCCGCAGCCGGAGCATCAGAGCGTCACCCGACCGCTGGGCGATGGCGAACTGGAATTCTACCTTCAGGACGGCCGCCTTGTCGCCGCCGCCGGGCTGGGCGTCGGCAACAGCGTCGCCAGAGACATCAAACTGGCCGAGATGCTGATCGTCGCCGGCATCAATCCCGATCCGTCGGCTCTTGCCGACCCCGGCGTCAATCTCAAATCATTGCTGAAAAGCGCACGGGCGGCCTGATGCAGAAGCTGCTCGTCTTTCAATCGCTGTGGGCCATGGAAAGGCTCTCCGGCGACAGCCATAAACCCGGCCTTGAGGAAAACATAGCCCGGATCGCCGCAGCCGGTTTCGATGGCGTCAGCGCGCATTATACCGACCGTGCAGATGTGTTGCGTCTCAACAGCGCGATCCGTGGCACGGGCCTTCGGATTGAAGGTGTCTGCTTTCCGCGCAGTATCGAGGATCTGCGCCACACGTTGGCGCTGGCGCAGGAGTTTCCCGTCAGCCATATCGATCTTCAGGCGGATATCCGTCCGCGCCGGGTGGAAGATTGCCTGCCGCTTCTCGACGGCTGGATGCGGCTTGCCGAAGAGGCGGGCGTTCCCGTCTTCATCGAAACCCATCGCAACCGGATGACCAGCGATCTCCTGTTCACGCTCGACCTTCTGGAACGGCGGCCCGAACTGCCGCTGCTGGCCGATCTGTCCCACTATCTCGTTGCCCGCGAATTCGCCTTTCCAGTCGAAGATGAAAGCCAGCGGCAGATCCGCCGCATCCTTCGCAATGCGCAGGCCTTTCACGGACGGATCGGCTCCTGCGAGCAAATCCAGATCGAGATTTCCTTCGCCCATCACCGCCCATGGGTCGATCTGTTTCTGAACTGGTGGGACTATGGATTCCGCCACTGGCGATCGCTTGCGCCAGATAATGGTGAGCTGGTCTTCACCTGTGAACTCGGCCCCAGCCCCTATGCCATCACCGGCCGGGACGGCAGCGATTCCACCGACAGATGGGTGGAATCGCTGCAACTCAAGACGATGGCGCAAACGCTATGGGCGCAAACCGCTCATTCTGCGAGCGGGATCGCGACCGTCTCGCATATCAACCGCTGATGTTATCGCGACGCGGCCTTTGCGGATCTGTCGGTCCATTCGGGTGGCGCACCGAACTTGTCGGCCACCATGCCCTGCAGGCCGCGCGACCGGCCATAGGCATCGCATTCGACATATTTCGGTTTTCCACCCAGGGCGGACCGGATTCGATGGCCGGAGGGGATAGAGAGGTTCAGCCCGTCCGAAACCTTGCCTGTCACCAGAATGCGCGAGAAGTAATTGGAGAAATCGGCGGCAAGCTCGTAGGCATCTCCGATTTCCGAGACGCGGGCGTTGCCCGTGATGGAATTCGCGCCCTTGGACCAGACGGCTGCGGCGCGCTGGACGCCGGTGCTGTCCACCGCCTCCGCCTCGACGGCGAGGCCGCCAAGCCCGAATGGAAGACGCGGCACGCTGACCGGCAGGACGAAGCCGCTGCTGAGCGTCACGGCTGTCGATACCCCGGCCATGGTCTTGTCGGTCGGCACCAGATCGGTGATGACCGTGCGCACCGTCATGTCCGCCGGCTGGCCCAGCGCGGCAATCCGGTATTTATCGCTGAGCGCCACGCAGATGGCACGATCCAGCGCATTCGAAACAAGGACACGGTCCTTTTCCGATGTGACCCGTGAAGAGGCCGCAAAGGAGAAGGTGGTCGGCACGATGGCGACGGTCTTGACCCCGGCCAGTCCGTTAGCGTCCACGAAGGTGCGCGATTTGGTGAACTTGCCCTTGACCGGGCTGAGTTGCGCATAGGAGGTCAGCGTACCGCCTTCCTTGAGCGGCACAGACGTGCAGCCGGACATGATGATGGCAAAGGGCAAGGTGGCGAAGGCGACGCCGCGACCGCGGGAGGCCCTGTCGCCGGAAGCCCGGGCAAACAGACTACACTGTTGTTTCACTGCACGTACTCCAGTTGGCATGGTTGATCCTGTGCCCCACACGGTACGACAGTGAAAATTGCGGCAACATTACAATTGCCCGCCCCTGAAAGCGCGCGCAACGCAGGATCAGAAACGTAACCGGAAGGTGCTCCCGAAGGCGCTGCTGTCCAGAAAGATTCGCCCGTTATGGTTGGCGACGATCTGCTTGACGAGGCTGAGGCCAAGGCCGGCCCCAGTGCTGCGCGGCGTAACGCGATAAAAGGGCTCGAAAATCCGCTCCCGCTGATCTTCGGCTATCCCCTGTCCCTCATCGGAAACCGCGATCTCGCCACTGGCGAGAATCGAGACGTGGATCATCCCCCTGTTTCCGCCATGGTCGATGGCGTTGCGCACGATGTTGCTGATGGCGCGCGGCAAGGTGAACGGGTTGCCCAGTATTTCATATCGCGCGACCTGCGTTTCGAAGGAGATATCGTAGCCCGCCGCAAGCGCGAGCGGGGCCAGATCGGCAACGACAGTGCGCGCCGTCTCGACGAGGTCCAGCGTTTCGCGCCGGTCGTTCACCTGATCGTTTCTTTCGAAGGCGAGAAGCTGTTCCGTGGTTTCCCCAAGCCGCGCGACATCCTCCATCAGGCGTTGCTGCTCGGGCCCGGGCAGGCCCTCTATTCGGGTCTGCATGATCGCAATCGGCGTTCTCAGCTCATGTGCCGCATCGATGAGAAAACGCTGCCGCGCCCGAAACTGCTCTTCAAGCCGTTCGAGGATGCCGTTGAAGGCAAGGATCAGGGGCACCACCTCCCGCGGCACATCCTCGACCGGAAGCTTCGAGCCCGGCCGGCGCGGGTCGATCTCGGGAGCCTTTTTGACGACGGAATTGAGGCCGGCAAGCGCCTCGCGCACGATGCGGGGAACCGAGAAGAACACGGCAGGCAAGATGACAGCCAGGAGGGGAACGTAAATCTTGTAGGTTCCGGCAAGGAGCGCCAAAAACTGCCCCCTCATATGCGTGGTTCCGCCGAACATGACCCTGACGGAACCCAACTTCGTCTCCATGCTTTCAACCAGGGCGACCTCGGAGACGCCCTTTCCTCCGCGAATATCGGCATCCGTCAGCAAATTCAGATACGGCGACAATTCCTCATAAACGGCAGGCACGGCGCCATAGCTCGCCACCCGCCCGTCCAGCGTGGAAGCCACGAACCAGAGCGTTGAGTTCTCCGCCTTCAGGGCCTGCAATGCCGGGCCATTGGTAACGACCAATCCTTTTTGCGGATCGAGCGAAAGCGACTCATCGAGTGTTGCCGACAGGTCGTCCCACAGCGCAATATTGGGCGAAAGCATTGTCATGCCATAAAAGCAGAGGCCGATGATGACCACGGCAATCATGGCGGAGACGACGACGCTGAGCTGCCAGCTCAACTTCCACCACAAGGACGAGTTGGAGGTAGCCTGCGCTTTCATGCCTCTTCCTTCAACAGATAACCGATGCCGCGAATATTATGGACGCCAACGCCTGCGGAGGCATCGAACAGGCGTTTTCGCAGCCGCGATATATGCGCGTCGAGCGCATTGGACTGGATCTCTTCCTCGTAATTGTAGACGGCCGCCTCAAGCGTGGAACGCAGCACGGATTTGCCCTTGCGTTTCGCCAGCGCAACGAGAATCGCAAGCTCGCGCCTTGGCAGATCGAAGGGAGCGGAATTGATCGTGACGCTGAGATGGAGCGGATCGATAACGATGCGGCCGGCGGTGATTTCGGCCGGCGCAAGGTTTGCCGGCCGTCTCAGAACCGCACGCACCCGCGCCAGCAGCTCACCGACGAGAAACGGCTTGCCGAGATAGTCGTCGGCGCCGCCATCCAGTCCGGCGATGCGGTCTTCCGGTTCGTTCAATGCCGTCAAAAGAATGATCGGCGTGTCGATGCCGGCATGGCGCAGCTGCGGAATGAAGGCAAGTCCCTCCCCGTCCGGCAGGCGGCGATCAAGCAGAATGGCGTCATAGACATGCTGGCGCGTCAGTTCCATCGCATCGCCGAGCCACATCGTATGGTCGATGACGATGCCCTGCCTGCCGAGCGTCGCCGTCAGCGCATCCGCCATTGCCTTTTCGTCTTCGATCAACAGGAGTCTCATGCGTCACCGTCCCTTCGCATTCCCTTGTCTGCCAGAAAGGTTGCGGCAGTATTGCGGCAAAGAAGACACCTGAGCATTTCCAACCCCGTGCATGTCCGTTTCCACTCCGAAAAGGCATGAAATCAGGGCGATGGAACATCAGACCCTGCTGTTTAAGCAGCTGCGTTCGCAAGGGTAATGCTGCTGCAATTATGGACACCTATCCAGATGCCATACGCCTCAAGAGAGGCAATGTAACCGCCTGAGCGGCGGTACCGGTATGGAAAGGATTTCAGCATGTGGGTGAAGAGAACCATCAAGGCGGGGATCGCGCTTGCAGGTGGCGTTCTCGTTGTCACCGCTCTCGATCCGGCGCGCGGCAGTGTCGATGCGAATGAGCGTGTCAAAGGCATCGTGAACGGGCTCGTCGAGACTGCCGCGATGAGCCCGGCAGGCACTCCGTTCGAACTGACGGCGACCGAAACGGCGAAGATCGGCACGCGCCCGATGGTGGAGCGGCTTGGCATCAGCGGCGAACTTCAGCCCATCACCCGTGTGGTGATCCGCGCCCGTGAAGCCGGCAAGATCGTCGAGATGAATGTCCGCGACGGAGACGCGGTACAGGCGGGCGAGCTGCTCGTGCGTTTCGAAACCGACGAGCTGCAATCGACGCTTTTGCTGCGGCAGAGCGACCGGGATGCGGCCGAGGCCGAGCTGATGCTGGCAATGCAGGCCCTGACGAGAACCGAACAGCTTGCGCTGAAAAACATCGCTTCGGCAGAACAGCTCGACAAGGCGAAAAGCGATGTGGCGGTGAAGACGGCAAGGCTCCAGAGCCTCTCGGCGCAGGCGGATATTGCACGCCTCGCCCTTCGCAATGCCGAAATCCGCGCGCCCTTCGGCGGCACCGTCACCCGGCGGCTTGCCGAGGCGGGATCGCGTGTCGGTGCGGATGGCGAGCTTCTCACGCTGGTCGATACCAGCGTGCTGGAGGCGAAGGTTCTTGTCGCGACGCGCGATGTTCCGCGCGTCGCCCTCGGCCAGACGGCGGAACTGGAAATTGACGGCCTTGGCGGCCAGATCGTCAAAGGCACGGTCGACCGCATCAGCCCGGTTGCCGAAGACGGCACCCGCTTCATCGCCGTCTATCTGCGGCTTGCCAATCGTGACGGCCGGCTGTGGGGCGGAATGTTCGCCAGCGGATCGATTCTGCTGCGCGAGAAAAACGATGCGCTCGTCGTTCCCGCCATCGCGCTGCGCAAGGATGAGGCCGGTTATCATGTGCTCAAGGTGCAGGACGGCCATCTTCGCCGCCAGACAGTCACGGTGGGAGCGCGCTGGAACGGCGGCAACCTGATCGAGATTGCCGCCGGGTTGAAGGATGGCGAGACCATCCTGACCGCGCCGCTTCCACAATTGCGGTCCGATATGGCCGTCACCGTCGACAAGGCAGGCTGAAATGTTCTTGACCCGCATATCCGTTACCCATCCCGTTTTCGCCACCATGATGATGGTGGCGCTTCTGGTTATGGGCGCCTTCTCCCTGCAACGGCTTGGGCTGGACCAATATCCCAATGTCGACGTTCCCGTGGTGGTGGTCGTCACCTCTTATCCCGGTGCCACGCCGGAGACGGTGGAAACCGAGGTGACACGCCCGGTCGAGGATGCGCTGAACGCCATTGGCGGTCTCGATGAGGTCACCTCCACCTCTTATGAGGGGCGCTCCGTCGTCGTCGCGAAATTCAAGCTCGAGGTCCGCAGTTCAGCCGCCGCGCAGGAGGTGCGTGACAAGATCGCCGCCATCGAGGCGAATTTTCCGGAAGACGCCAAAAAGCCTGTCATATCGAGGTTCGATCCCGCCGCCGAGCCGATCCTTTCCGTAGCGATCAGTTCGACATCGCTCGATGTGCCCGCCCTTACCAGCCTTGCCGACCAGAAGGTGGTGCGGCAGTTGACAACGGTTGCCGGCGTCGGCCAGGCAACGCTGGTCGGCGCGCGCAAACGGCAGATCGATGTGACAATCGACGAGACGCGCATGCGCGCCCTCGGGATCGGCATCAACGAGGTGGTGAATGCGCTGCGCACCGGCAACGGCAACAGCCCGGCCGGAAGCGTCGTCGATCCCGTCTCCGAACGCACGATCCAGGTGCAGGGGCGTATCGAGGAGCCGCAGGCGCTGCTGGATATGGTCGTGGCAAGGCGCGGCGGCGCGGCCATTCCGCTTCGCGATGTCGCCACACTTTCCGAAGGAGCGGCCGATGCCGAAAACCGCGCCCTCTATAATGGCCAGACGGCACTGGCGATCGACATCGTCAAGGTTCAGGACGCCAATACGGTTCAGGTCGCGACGGATGTGAGGAAGCGCCTCGATGCGCTCAATGCCGAGCTTGCCTCGCAGAACGTGCAATTGCGCGTCGTCACGGATTCATCGATACCGATCCGCGAATCCGTCAGTCAGGTACGGACGACGCTGATAGAAGGTGCGGCGCTCGCCGTCGCCATCGTCTTCCTGTTTCTAAACTCCTGGCGCAGCACGGTTATTACCGGGCTGACATTGCCAATCGCAATAATCGGCACGCTCGCGGTGATCCATTTCCTCGGCTTCACGCTCAATACGCTCAGCCTGCTGGCGCTGACGCTTTCCATCGGCATTCTGGTGGATGACGCCATCGTGGTGCGCGAAAACATCACCCGCCATCTTCACATGGGCAAATCCCACCTGCGTGCGGCCCTCGACGGCACCAATGAAATCGGGCTTGCGGTAATCGCGACAACGGCGACAATCGTGGCAGTCTTCCTGCCGGTCGCCTTCATGGACGGCATTGTCGGCCGGTTTTTCTACGAATTCGGCGTCACCGTTTCCGCCGCCGTCCTGATTTCGCTCTTCGTCGCCTTCACGCTCGACCCGATGCTGTCCAGCGTCTGGTACGATCCGGACGCCCAGCCCGATGCGAAGCGCGGGCAGGTGGGCCGCCTGATCGCCCGTTTCGACCACGGCTTCGAATGGATGGCCGGGCAATATCGCCAGGCAATCGGCTGGACCCTGCGGCATCGGCTCGTCACCCTGCTAGTCACGTCGGGCATCTTTATCGGCAGCCTGTTCATGGTGCCGCTGGTCGGCACGGAATTCGTTCCGAATGCCGATGAGGGCCGCTTTCAGGTCAATATTACCGCGCCGGTCGGCTCCTCGCTGGACTATACGACAACGAAGGTGCGGCAGGTCGAGAAGGCCCTGAAGGAATTTCCGGAAGTCGAGACGCTCTATTCCACCGTCAATACCGGCGGCGCCGCCGGCAAGCATCGGGCCGCCATATTGGTGGGGCTGGTGCCGCTCGACATGCGGAGCCGGACTCCACTCTCCCTTGCCGAACCGGTTCGCAAACGCCTGTCAGCCATACCGGGCATAGAGGTCACGATCCTGCAGAATGGCTTTGGCGGCGGCGAAAGCCCGGTGCAGCTCAGCATCCTCGGCGACGATCGGGCGGTCCTCGAAAAAATCGCCACCGGTCTGGTCGAAGACATAAAGAAAATCCCCGGCCTCGTGGATGTGACCTCCAGCGCCAAAGATGTGACCTCCATTCTTTCGGTCCGTCTGAAGCCCGCGGCGGCGAGCGATCTCGGCATTGCCCGCTCCGATCTTGCCGCAGCGCTTTCCCCCCTCATCGGCGGCGAGGATGTGTCGAAATGGACGGATGCGGACGGCAACAGCTACGATATCGTCATCCGCCTGCCCGTCGAGCGGCGGTCCGACGCGGCAGGTCTCGGTGAATTGATGATCGCAACCGGCCGCACGGCCGCGAACGGCGCGCCGCTGATGGTGCGTCTCGACCAAGTCGCCGATATCGGCGTCATGCCGGCCCTCGCCGAAATCCGCCGTATCGACAATCGCCGCGAGATACTGGTTTCGGCCAATATCGCCGGCCGCACGCTTGGCGAGGTGACGGAGACGTTGCAGGGCCTGACCGCCGGTCGTGACCTGCCGAACGGCTATCGCATCCGCTTCGGCGGTGACGCCGAAACCATGCAGGAGACCATCGGCCACATGGTCACGGCGCTTACCATGGCCGTCATCTTCATCTACATCGTGCTCGCCTCGCAATTCGGCAGCTTCATGCAACCGCTAGCCATCATGGCGTCCCTGCCGCTTTCGCTTGTCGGCGTCCTCATCGGGCTGATGGTGGCCGGCAGCACGATCAACATGTTCTCGCTGATCGGCTTCATCATGCTGATGGGCCTCGTGACCAAGAACGGCATCCTTCTGGTCGATTTCGCCAATCGCGAGCGGCGGCGTGGGCTTTCGCTGAACGAGGCGCTGGAAAATGCTGGCGTCATCCGCTTCCGCCCGATCATCATGACGACGCTCGCGATGATCTTCGGCATGATCCCGCTCGGTCTCGCCGTCGGCGGCGGTGGCGCGCAGCGTGCGCCGATGGCCCATGCGGTGGTTGGCGGCCTCATCAGTTCCACGCTGCTGACCCTGATCGTGGTGCCGACCATCCTGTCCTATATAGACAGCATCGTCAGGCGTTTTACCCGCCTGTTGCCGAAAGCGCCGGACGGAACGGGGCATTCGAACCATCAGGCGCAACCTTCCCAGAAGCAGCCGGCCTGAAAAGGCCGGTTTGCATCCAAAGGACTGCCGTCATCTCAGCAGGAGAATGGCGGCTGGCCCCGCCAGAAGCACGGCGAGGACGATGATGGGATGGAGATAATGCAATAAAAAGCGGAGAGCGAGACGACATGGTTTCATGCAACGGCACCTGACGACAATCATCAGGCAAGGTTGGAGATCGCCCATTGCGGCGGCATTACAGTCCTGGGCACAGCAGCGGATGCCGGACGGGTGCTGTTACGGCCTCTCGCTGCCCTGACGCTTCTTTTTGCCCTTCGGACGAAAATCGACAAGAAGCGACTTCAGTTCGATATCGCGAACGCGCCTTGCCGCCTCATCCGGGCGCACCCATTCCAGCAGGCGTTCCCCGCGTTCCTTGAAACTGGTTTCCGCCTCCGTCACCTCTATCTGGAACACATCGACCATGCAGGGAACGACATCGCCATTGTCTAGCATCTTGAGATAGGTATAGCGGCCAACCGCATTCTTTTTCACCCGGCCCCGCACGCCGGCCTCCTCCCACGCCTCGATTGCCGCCGCCTCGTGCGGCTTCTTGCGTTTCATCGGCCAGCCCCGCGGAATGATCCAGCGTCCGCTGGTACGAGACGTGACGAGGAGGATTTCGACATCCTCGCCGTTGCCGGCATAACGGAAGCAGAGCGCGGCATATTGCTGCCGGAAAGCGCCGGTGAAGAGCTTTTCCGGAACCGCAGCAAGCTGCTGGAGCAATGTCAGTGCACGAGCCGGGCGGGTTTTCCGGCTTTTCTTGGTGGGTTTCATATCCGTTGATAGTGCTGATTTTCCGGGTTGCATCAATGCCCCGCGTGCATTTATGACAGTTTTATGACAATCACCCCCCACAACTAATAAAGCGCCATTGAGGGCCAATTCGCATGATGAGTATTTTTCGCAAGCTGATGCCGCGCGAGGACCGTTTCTTCGACATGTTCAGCAAACATTCCGAAACCGTCATCAAAGCGGCCGAGGCCCTTGACCAACTTTTGAGCGGCATCGACGTCGAGAAGAACTGCGACCTTATCGTCGCCCTCGAACATCAGGCGGACGACATCACCCGCGAGGTGCTGCTCGCCGTCAGGCGCAGCTTCATCACCCCCTTCGACCGCGGCGACATCAAGGATCTCATCCAGTCGATGGATGACGCCATCGACATGATGCACAAGACAGTCAAGACCATCCGTCTTTTCGAGCAAACGGAATTCGATCCGCTGATGAAGGAAATGGGTCATGAGATCGTGCGCGCCGCCGGCCTCATCGCGGAAGCCATTCCGCTTCTCAACAAGGTCGGCACGAATGCGCATCGCCTGTCATCCATCTCCGAAGAGGTGACCCGCGTTGAAGGCCGCTCCGACGAACTTCACGATCTGGGTCTCAAGGACCTCTTCCGCCGCCACGGCGCAAGCGGCAATGCCATGGCCTATATGATCGGCAGCGAGATCTACGGCGAACTCGAAAAGGTCGTCGACCGCTTCGAGGATGTGGCCAACGAGATCAGCGGCATCGTTATCGAGAACGTCTGATGGATGTCGCACTTGCCCTGCCGCTGCTAATCGGCCTTATCGCCATCGCGCTGTTCTTCGATTTTCTGAACGGTCTGCACGATGCCGCCAATTCCATCGCCACCATCGTCTCCACCCGTGTGCTGCGCCCGCAATATGCGGTCGCCTGGGCGGCCTTCTTCAACTTCATCGCCTTCCTGTTCTTCGGCCTGCATGTGGCCGAAACGCTCGGCACCGGCATCATCGATCCGGCCATCGTATCGCCGCAGGTGATCTTCGCGGCGCTGATCGGCGCCATCGTCTGGAACATCGTCACCTGGATTTTCGGCATTCCCTCCAGCTCGTCGCACGCGCTGATCGGCGGGCTCGTCGGTGCTGGATTTGCGAAGGTGGGTTTCAATTCCATCGTCTGGTCGGGCCTGCTGAAAACCGTGGGCGCCATCTTCATGTCGCCAGCCATCGGCTTCTTCCTCGCCCTGCTTCTGGTGCTCACCGTCTCCTGGCTGTTCGTGCGGCAGACGCCCTTTGCCGTAGACCGCACCTTCCGCGTGATGCAGTTCATCTCCGCCTCGCTTTATTCGCTGGGACACGGCGGCAACGACGCGCAGAAGACCATGGGCATCATTGCCGTGCTGCTCTTCAGCCAGGGACATCTGGGCGAGAGCTTCTACGTGCCCTTCTGGGTGGTGATTTCCTGCCAGTCGGCCATGGCGCTCGGCACGCTGTTCGGCGGCTGGCGCATCGTCCATACGATGGGATCGAAGATCACCCGGCTGAACCCGATGCAGGGTTTCTGCGCCGAAACCGGCGGTGCGCTGACGCTGTTCGGTGCAACATGGCTCGGCATTCCGGTCTCCACCACCCACACGATCACCGGCGCCATCGTCGGTGTCGGCGCTGCCCGCCGCGTCTCGGCGGTGCGCTGGGGCCTTGCCGGCAATATCGTCATCGCCTGGATCGTGACCATGCCGGCGGCTGCGCTGATCTCCGCCGCGGTTTACGGGCTGACGTCGCTGTTCGGCTGACGCTCCATCCCTGCCCCGATTTGCCGCTCCTCCCGGAACAAAAGCCACCCCGTGGCTGTTGTTCCGGGGGACCAATGCGGATCGCGGACATGGCACGGCAGGTTTTCTGGAAGGGTTATCTCAAGCTGTCGCTGGTGACGGCCTCCGTCTCGCTGACACCCGCGACGACGGAAGGCAACAAATACACCTTCCACATCCTCAATCGCAAAACCGGCAATCGCGTCGAAAGCCGTTATGTCGACAGCATCACCCACCGACCGGTCGCCGCCAAAAACCAGGTAAAAGGTTTTCCCCGCGCCGAGGACGATTACATTATTCTGGAGGATGACGAGATCGATGCGGTAGCGCTGGAAAGCACCCGCACGATCGATATCAAGACCTTCGTGCCAAAAGGATCGATCGACTGGATCTGGTACGACCGTCCGCATTTTCTGCGCCCGGAAGACAAGATCGGCACCGAAGCCTTCAGCGTCATTCGCGAAGCCATGAAGGTGAACGATGTTTTCGGTATTGCGCGCCTCGTAATCTACCGTCGCGAAAGGGCTGTGCTCCTCGAACCGTCGGGGAAAGGCATCATCCTGTGGACGCTGCATTATGGCGAAGAGGTGCGCGAAAGCATTGACGCGCTGGAGCCGAAGATGAAAATCGACCGGCCGCTGCTGGACGCCATGGAAAAACGCATCGGCAAACAGGTGACGGGTTGGAAACCGGCTTTGGTGCAGGACCCCATTCAGAAGAAGATCAAGTCCCTGCTGAAGACCAAGGGCGACGAGGTCTCCTCCTCGAAAAAGAAAACCGGCACGAAGGCCCGCGCCGGGGGCAATGTCATCAACATCATGGACGCCCTGAAGAAAAGCCTTGCTTCCGAAAAGAGAAGCTGAGGCTCGACGCCTTCAGCGGGACTTTTTCGGAAGCGGCTCGGCAGCGGCAAAAAATCCATCCCAAGGGTCTTTTTTCAGCGCGGAAAGACGCGCTCCGATATTGTTGACGGTGAAATGGGCCGGGCCGATCTCGGCAGTGAGTTCCGACCATTCGAGCGGTGCTGAAATGGCGGCTCCCGGCCGGGCACGGGTCGAATAGGCCGCAACCGCCGTATTGCCCCTGCCATTGCGCAGATAGTCGATGAAAATGCGGCCCTGCCGTTTCGCCTTGGTGGCGACGGAGAGATATTTCTCAGGCTCGGCCTTCGACATATCCGCCGCCATGGCCTTGGCGAAGGCCTTGACCGGAGCCCAGCCCGCCTGCGGCTTCAAGGGTGCGACAACATGCAACCCCTTGCCGCCGGAGGTCTTGACGAAAGCGGCAAGCCCGGCTTCTTCGAAACGCCGCTTCAGCTCCAGCGCCGCTTCGATCACCTCTTCCCATGCCACATCCTCGCCGGGGTCGATATCCATGGTGATCATGTCCGGCTTTTCCCAATTGGCAGTGGTCGCGCCCCATGGGTGGATTTCGAGCGCGGCGGATTGCACGAGCGCCATCAGGCCATCAAAATCGGTGATGCGGATCAGCGGTTCTCCGCCCTTGTCCTTGGGATCCTTGATTTGCTCGACGGCCTTGTTGATGCCGCGCCAGGCGTGTTTCTGGAAGAATCGCTGCCCCTCTATGCCCTCCGGGCAGCGCAACAATGCCAGCGGCCGGTTAACGACAAAGGGCGCCATGTGCCGCCAGACCTGCGCATAATAGTCGGCAAGCCCCTCCTTCGTCACGCCGTCCTCCGGCCAATAAAGCCGGTCCGGATGGGTGAACTTGATCTTCGATTGCGGCGCCTGGGTATCGGACACGGCCTTCTCCTCGCGTTCGATTTCTGCTGCGGGCTTATCTTCGCGCAACCCCCGGAAGGAGGCGTGACGCAGATTGCCATCTCCAGACCATGCACGAAACTCCACTTCCGCCACCAGTTCCGGCTTGACGAAATGAAGATCGCGGCGGGCAAGCGCGGTGAGTTTCTCACCGAACGGGCTTTCCTTGCGCTCAAGCGGCTTCAGCCGGCCGAGCAGCATCTCCGCCACTTCACCCGTATAACCTGTCCCGACACGGCCGACATGGCGCAGCTTGCCATTTTCATAAACGCCGAGCGCCAGCGATCCGATCGCGTGGTCGGATGTCGAGGAGACGGTATAACCGCCGATGACGAATTCCTGTCGCATCGAGCATTTGGATTTTACCCATTCGCCCTTGCGGCCCGAAACATATTTGCTGTTCCTGACTTTGGAAATGACACCCTCGAGGCTGAGCCGACAGGCATGGTCCAGAACAAGCGCGCCGCTTTCCTCAAAATGCTGGCTGTAACGCAGATGAGGGTCACCCGCCGGCAGCAACTTTTCGAGCAGCGCCTTTCGCTCGCTCAATGCCGCACCGCGCAGATCGCTGCCATCGAGGTAAAGAAGGTCGAAGGCATAAAATACGAAGCGGTCGCTGCGCCCTTCGCTCAGATCCTGCTGCAAGGCGGAGAAGTCGGAGGCGCCGTTATCCCGTTCGACGACGATTTCGCCATCGATCAACACCGTTTCCACCGGCAGCGCCCTGAGCGCTCCTGTCACGGCCCGGCCGAATTTCTCCGTCCAGTCCAGCCCGCTGCGGGTCAGCAGTTGAATTTTGCCCCGATCGACCCGCGCCTGCAGACGATAGCCGTCGAATTTGATTTCATGCAGCCAGCGATCTCCGTTGGGCGGTTTCGGCTTGAGCGTGGCGAGCGCCGGCGGCACGAAAGATGGCATGGCCAGTTTGCGTGCGCCTTTTGGCAGCGCATGCGCCTGTTTCCTGCCGGAGGCAGAAGCCACGGTCTTTTTCGATACCGTTTTGGAGTTCCATGTATCCTTCGGTTTGGCTGCAACTTCCGCGACACTGCGCCCGGTCTTTACGGATTCCGGCCGTTCTTCGAGAATATCTGCGCCGCCCTTATGCCTCGCCTCCTCGTCATCGCCCTTGATAAGCAGCCAGTTCTCCCGGCTTTCTCCGGGCTTTCCGTGCATGCGTACCAGATGCCATCGGCCTTTGAGCTTTTCGCCGTCCAGTTCGAATTCCAGATGGCCTTTGCGATAACCTTTCCGGGCGTCGCCGATCGGCTGCCAGGTGCCGCGATCCCAGACGATCACGGTGCCGCCCCCATATTGTCCTTTCGGGATGACGCCCTCGAAATCGCCATAGCTGAGCGGATGGTCCTCGACGTGTACGGCAAGGCGCTTGTCCTCGGGATCGAGGCTCGGGCCGCGCGTCACCGCCCAGCTTTTCAGCACGCCGTCCATTTCCAGCCGAAAATCATAGTGCAGACGGCGGGCATCGTGTTTCTGTATCACAAAGCTCGAGCCCTGCTGTTCGGCCGTCGTCCCTTTTGGCTCCGGCGTCTTGTCGAAACTGCGCTTGGCGTTATAGGTCTGCAATCCCATGGATCAGCTCGCTTTCCGCGGGGCCTTCCGGCCCCCTGCCGTCGCCCTTTTTCTGCTGCCCGCTTCGGCCCCCGCGCTGCGACGCAGGGCCTCCTTGAGATCAATGATATTGTCTTCCTTGCGCGGCGGCGGCTTGGCGATTTCCCGGCCTTCGATCTTGGCTTTCACGAGTTCTGCGAGTGCATCATTATATCGATCGCTATAGTCTGCCGGGTCAAATGTGCCCGCACGCTTTTCGATGATGTGACCGGCCAGCTCCAGCATTTCCTCATCGAACTCGATATCGGGGATCGACTTGAAGACAGATGTCTGCGAACGGACCTCGTAGCTGAAATTCAGCGTCGTGGCGACGAGAGCCTTACCGCTCGGACGGATCAGCAGGACACGGTTGCGGCGGAAAAGCACCGCTTCGCCGAGAGCTGCGACATTCTCATCGTCCATTGCCCTGGCAAGAAGCGTCAGCGCCTCTTCGCCGTCCTCCCCGCTCGGCGCGAGATAATAGGACTTGTCGAAATAAAGCTTGTCGATCTCGTCACAGGGCAGGAAGTGCCTGATGCGGATGACCTTGTCGCTTTCCGGCATCAGCTTCGCAATCTCGTCTCCCTCGATGACGATATGGTCGCCATTATCGAGTTCGTATCCCTTGACCTGATCGTCGCGAAGAACCGCCTCGCCGGTGTCGCTATCGACATATTGCCGCTCGACGCGGTGGCCGGTCTTGCGGTTGACGATATTGAAGGAGATTTTCTCCGCCGAGGTCAGTGCGGAATAAAGACCGACTTCGCAGTTGAAATCGGCAAAGCTCAGATGGCCCCTCCAGCTCGCTCTCCGGTTCATGTCCGTCGTCCCTCGTCATCGCTGCGGGAGGACATGTCTCCGCGTCGGCCCTTGGCCAGAATGCGCTCGATGGCGGGCACATCCGCCTCCGCCAGAACCGGCACCGGGTCGGACGCCATGGCTTCCAGCACCTCCGGCGACAGCCCGCCATTGCGGATAACCCATTCCATGGCCTCACGGGTCTGACGCTCCGCTTTCAACTGCGCATAAAGCGCCAGTATCAGCCGGTCGCGAACATCGAAGCTCTTCAAACTTCTGTCTGCACGTTCTGCCTGCCGTTTCATCTCGAAATCCTCAAAGGCCCATCCGGCATTGGCGGACATCGCCTCAGGCAATGCCCCTGCCGCCGGTCACGCCATAAACCTCGCCATTGATGAAGCTCGCATCCTGCGATGCCAGCAGCACATAGACGGGCGCCAGTTCCACCGGCTGTCCCGGGCGGCCGAAATCGCTGTCCTTGCCGAAATTCTTCACCTTCTCGTCCGGCTGGCCGCCGCTCGGCTGAAGAACCGTCCAGAACGGGCCGGGAGCGACGGAATTGGCGCGCACACCCTTTTCGATAAGCTGCTTTGCAAGCGCTTTCGTATAGGCGACGATACCGGCTTTCGTCGTGGCGTAGTCCAGCAGGATGGCGGAGGGCTCATAGGCCTGTATCGACGCCGTGGTGATTACCGACGACCCCGGCTTGAGATGGGGAACAGCCGCCTGCGCAATCCAGTGCAGGGCATAAAGATTGGTTTTCATGGTGCGGTCGAAATCGTCCGTCGACAGTTCCTCTATATCGTCGCGATATTGCTGCCTTGCCGCGTTGATAACCAGAATATCCAGCCCGTCGAGATCACCGGCCGCTTTCTCGACCAGTTCGCGGCACCAGGCCTCGTCGGTAATATCGCCGGGCAGCGCGACCGCCACGCGGCCTTCCGCCTCGACGAGCGCCACGACTTCCTCCGCGTCGGATTCTTCTTCCGGAAGATAGGAGATCGCCACATCCGCGCCTTCCCTTGCAAAAGCGATGGCCACCGCACGGCCAATGCCTGAATCGCCGCCGGTTATCAGCGCCTTGCGCCCTGCAAGCTTGCCGGTGCCCTTGTAGCTTTTTTCGCCATGATCGGGGAAAGGCGTCATATTCGTTACCAGACCCGGCATTTCCTGGGTTGGGGTCGAAAAAGGCGGGCGCGGATACTGGCTGCGCGGGTCCTGTGGCTCGAGGCGGTCTGTCATCGCGGTCTCTCCCATAGATAGATGTCCATCCGTGGCGCATTCGCTGACACAGCATGCATATCGCCCGGTCGGGCTGACAGCGGCATGGACGCGCCACACGCTAACCTAACGATCTGCCTTGGCTCTCGTTCCATCGGACATGGGAAAGGAGGGCAACGACACCATTGTGCCGCCGCATCTTTTATCAAACGGAATGTTTCTTCCGTGTGGTTGCGCTGACGACCTGGGCGGGCGCGGCATCCGGTTTGCCGAAGAGGTACCCCTGCGCCTGCGCGCAACCCTCGTCGACCACCATGCGGTATTGCGCATCCGTTTCAATTCCCTCCGCCGTCACCGGCAGATCGAGGCTGCGGCCGAGGCCGATCACCGCGCGCACGATGGCGCGGGCATTGTCATCGTCGCTCATGGCGGCGATGAAGCTGCGGTCGATCTTGATCTTGTCGAAGGGGAAGCTCTGCAGGTTGCTGAGCGAGGAATAACCCGTGCCGAAATCATCCATGACGATGGCGACGCCGAGCGCCTTCAACTGGTTGAGGATGATCAATGTCGCCTTTCGGTCTTTCAGAAGCGCGGCTTCGGTGATTTCCAGTTCCAGCCGGTTGGGCGAAAGCCCGGTCTGCATCAGCACGGTGCAGACGACATGGCCGAGATTGGCCAGCGAAAACTGCAATGGCGAAACGTTCACCGCGATCTTCAGGTGCGGCGCCCAGCCGGCCGCCTGACGACAGGCCTCGCGCAGCACCCATTCGCCGAGCGAGATGATGATGCCGCTCTCTTCGGCAATCGGAATGAAGACATCCGGCGGCACCACGCCCCGTGTCGGGTGCTGCCAGCGAACCAGCGCCTCGTATCCCACGACCTGGCCGCATTCGACTGACAGCACCGGCTGATAATTCAACAGCAACTCGTTGCGATTGATGGCAAGCCGCAGATCCGTTTCGAGCTGGCGGCGTTCGCGCGCCTCCTGGTCCATCACCGGGTCGTAGAAGGCCAATATGCCGCGCCCGCCCATCTTGGCGCGGTAGAGCGCCAGATCGGCGGCGTGCATGATGCTTTCATCGTCCTTTCCGTCCCGCGGGAAGACGGCGATGCCGATGCTGACGCCAACGGAGGTCGGATCGTTGGCAACATTCATCTTCAGTGCGAACATGCCAAGGATCGTCTCGGCCAGCAGGCGCGCCTCTTCCGCCCTGGTGTGCCGGGTAGTCAGGATGACGAATTCATCGCCGCCGAGACGGGCGACCACATCCCCTGCCCTTGCGCATTCATCGAGAATGGCGGCGACCTTTTTCAGAACGCGATCCCCCTCGGCATGGCCGAATATGTCGTTGACCGCCTTGAACCGGTCGAGGTCGAGCGCCAGCAGCGCGAATTCGTCCTCCTCGTCGCAATGCTCGATCTGCTGGTGAAGACGGGTCTGGAACATGGTGCGGTTGGAAAGGCCCGTCAGGACGTCGTGGCGGGCGAGATATTCGATTTCCCGCTGCGCTTCGCGCTTTTCCGTCAGGTCACGAATGGCCATCACCTCGCAGGGGCGGCCGCGATATTCGATCGTGCGTACGCCGAGCTCGAATATTTGCGCCTGGCCGGCACGCTCGTGCACCGCCTCCACCGGTGCATGGCGCGGCAGATAAGCGGGTTGCCCGTCGATGGCCTTGAAGAGATCGTCGGGGTTTTGTCCGACCAGCGACGCTTCCTCCCGGCCCAGAAGGCCGGCAAAACGGGTGTTAAGCTCCACGATCCGCCCATCGCGAACGACGGCGAGACCATCGAGCGTCGCATCCACAAGACCCTTGAGATCGACAAGGTAACGATCCACAAGAGCAGCCGCAGCAGTGGTGGACAGGATCAGGAACGTGACGCCGGAAATGGCGCAGATCATGATCAGCCGGGCGACATTGTCGGGATCAGGCCCCGATACGGAAGGATCCGGCGAAAGCACCGTGGCCGACATGGCCGTGAAATGCAGCGCGCAGATCGCGAAAATCGCCGATCCAGCCGGCGCGGCGATGCGCTGCCAGGAGCCGAGGCGGCGAAAAAGGAAAAAGGCCAGCAGAAAAAACGCCCAGGCAACCGCAAAACCACCCAGCACCGGCCCCCACCGATAGCTGATCGTGGCGGCGACATCCATTCCCGCCATGCCGACGAAATGCATGACAGCAACCGACAGCGTGACCAGCGTGCCGGCGATCGCAGGGCTGTAAGCGGCCTGCGAACGGCTGGTGAGCGCCAGCCAGAAACCGAAAACCGCAAGAACCGCCGAAAACGCCGTGAAGGCGAAATCATAACCGATCGGGACCGCGCCCTTATAGGCGAGCATGGCGACGAAATGCGTGGCCCAGACGCTGAGCCCTCCGGCAAAGGCGGCAACCAGCACCCAATAGGGCTTGCGGCCAGCCGGACTTTCCTCCGCGCGCAATAAAAGATGAAAAAAAGCAAACATGCCAAGCAGGCAGATAACAGCCGCAAGAAGCACGACCGCCCGGTCGTGTTGTACGGCAACGCATTCCAGAACCGTGAACATGACGCACTCTCCCAGCCTCTGAAGAACCGCTCACGGTGGCACTATGGGAGTGGTTTATTTATAAATCTCTAATGCAACTATTGATAAATGGAACGATCTGTCCTGCAACGTACAGAAAGGAACGGGCCGCACGCGGCAGCCCGTAAGCTTTTTCGCGCGCGGCCCGGCCGGGACTATAGGAAAAGCCGTTTATTTCCAGCTTCGATAATCGGCTGCGGCGCATCCGAAAGGCGCCGGGCCATCGGAGAAACGCTCCTGCAGACGGGCGCATCCCCACTCGTTAATTGCTGCGGGCATCATGTTGTTGAGGTCCATGCCGGGCGAGTTGAACTGCGACGGGGCGCTGGTGACGTACCACAGCCAGTAACCGATAACCGCGACGACGATGACGGCCACGATGGCAACGAAAGTCCCCAGTCTGCGCAGGAGGCTCGGCCCTTTCGCACTCGTCGCACCCGGAGCCGAGGCGCCCTCCGGTGTCTGGTTCGCAAGCATCGGGGCAAGCGATGCGAGAGCCTCCGCCCTTTCCTGCTCCGATAGCTCGATCCGCTCCAGCCGGTCGTCGAGCAGAACCGGCAGCGCGGTCTTGCCGTGCCAGACTGCCAACGCAACATCGTGTTTTCCGTTATGGCCAACGACGACCGGGATTCGCCCCCTCTCCAGATGGGTGAAGGACTGCCGCTTGGTCTTGTCTTCTCTGACCGTATCGGCATAGGTGACGAAGAGACGGCTGCGTTTTTCGGCAACCGCCGTCAGCGCCACCGGAATGAGGGTCAACGGTGCGGGCTTGCGCAGCTCCAGGCGAACCCGCAGGACCCGGATAAGCGTGAACAGCATCGCCAAACTGCCGAAGCCGAGCAGGGCAACGAACACCCCAAGTGTGATGATGCGGTTCCAGAGCATGTCGAGGCCCAGCGAAATCGTTGCGAGCTCCGGGTTCTTCGCGGAGATGACCAGTCCGGTTTCATAATCGCCGGAATGGAAATCGACGAACATGACCTCGACATCCTTCTTGTAGCTCACGCCCGCATGGTCATAGGAAAGATCCGCCTCACAGGTCGTGAAGATTGCCTTGCGCGTCTTGCAGCTACCGCTGATATCGCCGTTTTCAATCTCCAGCGGATCTTTGCTGATCTGATAGTCGCGCAATATGCCCGGACCTTCGGCGACGAGCATGACGGCCGTGATGACCAGAAGCACCGGAACGGAAAAATAATAGGCTGCCGGCACTGAAATGACGCCACGTTTGAGGCTCAGCGGCCGAGACGGAAGTTTTATCTGTGCAAGGTTCATGGTCATCAACGCATTCTTCGGGAGGTGGGTGAGCGGAGTTCACGACTCTCGCCCGATGGAAGGAATAGTCATCGGTCGGTCTAAACCGATGAAGTCCTTGAGAAAACCCCCTGAAATTACTGGATGGCGTGCGACAATCACCTGCTGCGACTAGTTTCGTTTCCGCGAAGAGCCGGAGGCGCGTCATGGAGGACGCTTTCAGGGGTACGGACCTAACCGCCGATAAAAAAACGGGCGGTAAAACCGCCCGTCGCAGGTTCCAAAGACTATAGTTTGCCCTTAATCCTTCGTGACCTTTTCCAGCCGGGTCGTCTGGCTGGGGTGGCCCACATAATCCTTCACGCGCGCATTCAGCACGATCGGCTCGAACCTCTCGAACATCGGCAGCACCGCCGGCTTCTGGGCGACGAACATTTCCTGCATCTGGGTGTAGATTTCTCCACGCTTCTTGGCGTCCGGCTCCAGCGAAGCCTTTGCCGTGAGCGCCGTCAGTTCAGGAATGTCCCAGGCCGAGCGCCAGACGAAATTGCCGGCGTTGTTGGCGGCCAGCGAATTGTCGGGGTTGCTGGAGAATTGCTCCATCGAGCCCAGCACATTCGGCATATAGGCGCCGGTCTGCGGAATGAGCAGATCGAAATCCCGCGCGCGGTGGGCGGCAATCACGTCCGAACCGTTACCCTGCTGGATATTGACCTTGATGCCGATCTGGCTGAGTGAGGCCTGGATCGCGGTGGCGAGATCGATACGCGGCGTTTGCGCAATCGTCTTCAGATTAAGCGTGAAGCCGTTCTCATAACCGGCCTCCTTGAGGAGCGCCTTCGCCTTCTCCACATCGAGCTTCCAGTCCGGGCTCGGAATGGCGTATTCGAAGTTTTCCGGCACCGGCACCGTGCGCGCCCGGCCATAGGGACCCATGATGGTCTTTTCCATGCCCTTGTAGTCGATGCCATAGGCAATCGCTTCGCGGACCTTGGGGTTGGACAAAGGTTCCTTGCCGGCATTCATGGACAGGACGTAAAAGCCGCCCGTCGGCACGCGCTGGATCTGGAAGCCTTCCTTGTTGTTGAAGGTTGCAAGGTCGGCAGCCGTCAGCGCACTGGCGATGTCGATATCGCCACGCTCCAGCATCAGGCGCTCCACCTGGCTTTCCGGCACATGCCGCACGATGACGCGGCGCATTTTCGGGCTGCCGGCCACATAATTCTTGTTGGCCTCGAGAATGATGATCTCATTCGGTGACCAGCGATTGAGCGTAAAGGGGCCGGAGCCGGCGGAATTGGTTCTCAGCCAGCCATTGCCCCAGTCGCCACTGCTTTCATGCGACTTGAGTTCCTTGCTGTCGACGACGCTGGCGATGACCATGGCCAGACGGTAAAGAAGCAGCTCGGACGTCGTTTCGCCGGAAAGATCGATGCGTACCGTTTTTTCATCCGGCGCGCTCACCAGCTTGTCGACATTATCGGCATTATAACCAACGCGCTTGAGGTTGGCTGCGGCCGCCTGGTTCATCTTCAACAGCCGGCTGAGCGAATAGACGACATCTGCCGAGGTTACCGGATTGCCCGAGGCGAAATTGGCCTCGCGAAGATGGAAGGTGATGCCCTTGTCATCTATCTCCCAGCGCTCGGCAAGCTGCGGTGAAACCTTGCCCGAACCATCGACCGAAATCAGACGGTCATAGAGGTTGGACATGATTTCGTTGGCTTTTCCTTCGGTGGCCTGATGCGGATCAAGCGACAGCACCTGAGCCAGCGAGGTTCCGATGACAAGCTGGTCATTCGGTGTTTTGGCCACGGCCGGCGCTGCCTGCACCAGCATGGCGCCAAGGGCCGTGGTGAATGCGAGACGGATCAATGATTTTCTCATACCTGCTCCTCCTACAGATCGGTAATTCACGTTTGGGAAAAAGCCCGCGACGCAGCGGGGCGTCGCGGGCCAGAACGGTCAAAGATGTTTGTTATCAAGCGCTTCTATAAGCGCGGCGATGTAGCCGTAGCAGAAGGCGAAAGCGACACCGACGGCATCGCGCCCGGCAATCGTCGGCACATGGTCTGGCATGATCATGTAGCGATAGCCGAGTTCGTGATAGAGTTTCAGCGAACGCACCATGTCCATGTCGCCCTCATCGGGGAATGTTTCCATGAAGGAGAGTTTGCCGCCGCTGATATTGCGGAAATGGACGTTGAAGATCTTGTCGCGGCTGCCGAACCACCTGATGATGTCGTCGATTTCCTCGCGCGGATTGTCGAGCATTTCGCCGATCGACCCCTGGCAGAAATTCAGGCCGTGATAGGGGCTCTCGCGCATCTGCACGAATTTCTTCAGCCCTTCGACCGTGCCGAGAACGCGGGTGACGCCCCTGTAGCCCGGCGGGGTATAGGGATCATGCGGATGGCATGCCAGGCGCACGCGGTTGCTTTCGGCCACCGGCACCACACGCTCGAGGAAATAGTCGATGCGTTCCCAGTTCTCGTCTTCGGAAAGAACGCCCGCGAGACCCGGCGGTGCATCATGGTCCGCCTTGTCCCAGCGCCAGGCTTCATTGAGCGAGCCGCCGCGGCCGCGCTCCATTTCTGTGCGCGGAATGCCGATGAGGTTGAGATTGTATTTCGCAGCAGGGATTCCGGCCCTGGCGATATTCTCTATCATCGTGCAGACGGCATCGATCTGCCGGTCGCGATCAGGGCCGGCAAGCAAGATATCGGGATACGACGCCTGCTCGATGGGCCGTGACGGCAGCGGCAATTGCACCATGTCGAGAACGAGGCCAAAGCTTTCGACCTTGTCACGGTGGCGCTCAAAGTCTTCGAAAGTCCAGCTCGCGGGCTTTCCGGGTGGATCCGCGTTGATATTTTTGACGCCGAGCTGCGCCCAAACCTTAAAATCCTCGTCATCGCGCGCAGCAACCTGGGTGCCGACATACATCGATTCTCTCCTCTCTCCATGCAAGTCATCATATGACATCGCATGAAATAAGATGAGTGTCGAGATGCTATTGCGCCTCAGATAGCAACCTGTATCGGCGCTGGCTCGCAAGCATATGTTCGCGCATGGCTTTTCGCGCCGCTTCCGGATCCTGTTCGACGATGGCGCGCAGGATTGCCTCGTGCTCGGCCTGCACTTTGCGAAGATAATTCGCATCGCCGGTTTCCGGCAGCGTCGGGAACTGCCCGCGCGGTATGGAGCGCGAGCCGAACTGACGCAGAGCCTCCAGATAAAAGCGGTTATTCGTGGCGATCGCGATGGCCGTGTGAAACTCGTAATCGGCATCGACGGTGGTTTCACGCGCATCGATGGCGCGGGCCATTTTCCGATGCGCCGCAGAGATTGCGGCCTCCTGCTGGGCGGTGCGGCGATAGGCGGCGATTGCCGCCGCCTCCCCTTCCGTCGCAAGCCGGAACTCCAGCATTTCCAGCGTTTCGGCAATGGTTCCGACTTCGGATTGCGTCAGTTTCACGCCGGCCCATTCGCTGGCATTGCTGACGAAAACACCCTTGCCCTGGATGGGAACGACATAGCCGGCGGAACGCAAATCCGCGATCGCCTCGCGAACCACGGTGCGGCTCACGCCGTAGCTGCGTTCAAGCTCTGGTTCGGTAGGAAGTTGATCACCGTTTTTCAGTTTTCCACTGCGAATTTCTGCGCTGAGATTATCGATGATCTGTTGTGCCCGCCTCTCCCGCGGCCTTGCTTTGTCGCCCATCATGCCACTCTTCCCCCTTGCAGAATGCGAATCCCTTCGCTACTCATATTATGACATAGCCGCACATCATATGTTTTCATGTTAGCTCAGGGAGGAGTTGGGATGAAGTACCATCAAGAGTTTTTGCAAAGGAGAATTGCGCGTCTGCCGCGAGCAGCGCGCAAGGCCTCGGCCGCTGACGGCGTTCTCACAGGGAAGTGCGGCCAGCAATGACGGAAATCTCACTGCGCGGGCTTGGACATCGTTTTCTGCAACTGATTGTCAGCCTCTTCATCCTGCTCTGCATCACCTTCATCATCGGCCGGGTCATGCCGAGCGATCCGGTCGGGGCAATCGTCGGCGAACTTGCCGACCCCAAGGCCTATGAGGCCATGCGAGCGCGGCTGGGGCTCGACCTGCCGCTTTACCAGCAATTCTTCATCTATCTGCGCGGGCTGCTGCATGGCGATTTCGGCATTGCAATCCTGACCGGCAACCCCGTTACCCGCGATCTGGCGCAGGCTTTCCCCGCCACTTTCGAACTCGCCACGCTGGCGATCATCATCTCGACGGTCGTCGGCGTCCCACTCGGTCTCGCCGCCGCCCTCTTCCGCGACACCTTCATCGACAAGTTCGCGCGCGTGTTTGCGCTGGTGGGACATTCGATACCGGTCTTCTGGTTCGGCATCGTCGGGCTGGTGATTTTCTACGCGAATCTCAACCTTGTCGCCGGCCCCGGCCGGGTCGATGTCTTTTACGAAGGCCTCGTTGAGCCGAAGACGGGATTGATGCTCGTCGACACCCTCCTTGCGGGCGAGACGGAAATCTTCTGGAACGCGCTTGGACACATCATCCTGCCGGCGATCATCCTCGCCTATATGGCCATGGCCTATATTACCCGCATGACGAGGGCTTTCACCCTCGAACAGCTCAGCCAGGATTATGTCATCGCGGCACGGGCCAAGGGTGTCAGCCCCGCACGCACCATAACCCGCCATGTGCTGCCCAACATCGCCGTGCAGCTCATCACCGTGCTGGCGATCTCCTATGGCAACCTGCTGGAAGGCGCCGTGGTCACGGAGATCGTCTTCTCCTGGCCCGGCATCGGCCAATACATGACGAATGCACTGCTCATCGGCGACATGAATGCGATTCTGGCCGCCACAATCGTCATCGGCTTCATTTTCATGTTGCTCAACTTCCTCGCCGATCTGGCCTACACCACGCTCGATCCCCGTACACGGGAGGCCGCACGATGACCGATATCGCGCACAACAATACCGTTGACCGTCCCAGCGCCCTGTCGCGCATCTCGACTACCACCGCGCGGACACTTCGAAAGCTCGCGGACGAACCGCTTGGAATGTTCGGCTTTGCCATTCTGGCCATTCTGGTTCTGGTCGCCATTTTCGCACCGCTCATCGCGCCTTACGATCCTGCGCGCCAGGCGCTCGAAAACGCGCTCCAGCCTCCCAGCTGGACACATCTGGCCGGAACCGACGAATTCGGCCGCGACATTTTCAGCCGGCTTGTTTACGGCACCCGCATCACCATCCAGACGGTACTGTCGGTCTCGGTCATCGTCGGCCCTATCGGCCTTGCCATTGGCGTGATGGCCGGTTTCTTCGGCGGACGAACCGACGCGATCCTCATGCGCGCGACCGATATCGTCCTGTCCTTCCCCTCGCTCGTGCTGGCGCTTGCCTTTGCGGCCGCCATGGGCGCCGGCCTCGGCACGGCGATCATCGCGATCTCGCTGACGGCATGGCCGCCGATTGCGCGTCTTGCCCGTGCGGAAGCGCTTGTCGTGCGCAATACAGACTACGTCGCCGCCGCCCGTCTCTATGGCGCCTCGCCGCTGCGCATCCTGTTTCTGTACATTGCGCCGATGTGCATTCCCTCCGTCATCGTTCGCCTGACGCTGAACATGGCCGGCATCATCCTGACGGCCGCTTCACTCGGCTTCCTTGGTCTCGGAGCCCAGCCGCCGCTGCCGGAATGGGGCGCGATGATCTCCAGCGGCCGCAAGTTCATGCTCGACTACTGGTGGGTCGCCGTCATGCCCGGTATCGCCATCCTGCTGACGAGCCTTGCCTTCAACATCGCCGGCGATACGCTGCGCGACCTTCTGGATCCGCGTCATGCCCGTTCCTGATAGTTCCCCCATCCTCTCGGTCCGCGACCTCAATGTCCGTTTCGGCCGCAACACCATTCCGGCGGTGTCCAACGTCAATTTCGATGTCGGGCGCGAAAGGGTCGGCATCGTCGGTGAGTCCGGCTCGGGAAAATCCACCACCGGCCGGGCCGCCATGCGGCTCCTGCCGAAAAGCGCCACGGTGACAGCGGAGCGGATGGATTTCCTGTCCGAGCCGCTGCTCGAAAAATCCGAGCGGCAGATGGGCGCAATCCGCGGCAGCGAAATGGCGCTTATCATGCAGGACCCGCGTTATTCGCTGAACCCGGTGCTGCCCATCGGAAAGCAGGTGGCAGAGGCCGCCGAACTGCATCTGGCGCTGACCGGAAAGGCAGCGAGAGGTGCAGCACGGGACATGTTGCTGCGAGTGCGCATCAACGATCCCGACCGCGTGATGGCGCTTTATCCGCACCAGATATCGGGCGGCATGGGCCAGCGCGTGATGATCGCCATGATGCTGCTCGCCAAGCCGAAGCTGGTCATCGCCGACGAACCAACCTCGGCCCTCGATGTCAGCGTCCGCAAGGATGTGCTTTTGCTTCTGGACGAGATGGTGCGGGAGAATAATTCCGGCCTGATCCTCATCAGCCATGACATCCGCATGGTCGCGGCCTTCTGCGAGCGCGTGCTGGTAATGTATGGCGGGCGCGTCGTGGAAACGCTGACGAAGCTGGAGAATGCGCAACATCCCTATACGCGGGGCCTGATCGCGGCGATGCCCGATCCCCGCAATCCGGTGCGGCGTCTCAAGGTGCTGGACCGTCAGGCCATCGATGCGGAGGTGATGCGATGATCACGGTAGACAAGCTCGACGTCGTCTATGGCGCGAAGGAAAACCGCAATCACGTCGTGCGCGGCGTCAGCCTCACGGTCAACA
The DNA here is from genome assembly GCF_041954855.1 of Agrobacterium sp. LR_9. Classification (NCBI taxonomy): domain Bacteria; kingdom Pseudomonadati; phylum Pseudomonadota; class Alphaproteobacteria; order Hyphomicrobiales; family Rhizobiaceae; genus Agrobacterium; species Agrobacterium sp. LR_9. Next base: position 3,583 of record NZ_JAVAYA010000023.1, on the reverse strand, counting down.
GGGGTGAAACGCTCGGCATCGTCGGCGAAAGCGGCTGCGGCAAGTCGACCTTGCTGCGGTCGCTGGCGGGGCTGGAGGCCGGCTGGACCGGCTCCATCAGCTTTAACGGCAAACCGGTTGGCAAGACCCGCAGTCGCGACGAACTGAAACTGGCGCAGATGGTGTTTCAGGACCCTTACGGTTCGCTGCACCCGCGCCACCGCATCGGCCGGGCGCTCGCCGAACCGATCCGCGCCATGGGACTTGGCGATGGCTGGTCGAAAGTGCCTGCCGCCCTGCAACAGGTGGGCCTGCCCGCACATTTCGCCGAGCGCTTCCCGCATGAACTTTCCGGTGGCCAGCGCCAGCGCGTGGCAATCGCCCGCGCGCTGATCCTCGAACCGCCGATCCTGCTGCTCGACGAGCCGACATCCGCGCTCGACGTCTCCATCCAGGCGGAAATCCTGAACCTGCTTGCCGACCAGCGCGAAGAACGCGACCTCACCTTCGTTCTCGTCAGCCACGACCTCGCGGTGATCGCCCATATGTGCGACCGTGTGCTGGTCATGCAGAACGGCGATTTTGTCGATGAGCTGACCAAGGCCGACCTTGAAGCAGGCGTTACCCATTCGGCCTATTCAGGCGAGCTGTTCGAAAGCAGTTTCCTGTAACGATCACCGCCCGACGGCAACACCGGGCGGCCCATCCACGGCCGCCCCGCCTTCTCCCGTGGCGCAATTTCGGGGATTTCGCGGGCGACCTTTTGGGCCGATAAATTTCACCACCGACTGCGTTCAAACCACCGGAACAATGCGTTCAGCATTTGTTCTGGATTGCTGTTTGAGTCTTTGCTAATCATTGCGACGACAGGGCAGACAATGGCCGGACATTCCGACGACTGCCATCTCTGAACAAGAAGGTTCTCACCCGTGAGGACAGGCAGGTTATCTAAGGATTGCTGGCATGGCGGTTGCCTATCTGGAAAAGCTCAACGAACAGCAGCGCAGGGCGGTGGAGCATGGCGTTGGGCTGGCAGACGGGCACACGGCTGGGCCGCTGCTGATCATCGCCGGGGCCGGTTCGGGCAAGACCAATACGCTCGCCCACCGTGTTGCGCATCTGATTGTGAATGGCGCCGATCCCCGCCGCATTCTGCTGATGACGTTTTCCAGACGTGCCGCCACGGAAATGTCGCGACGGGTCGAGCGTATCTGCAAACACGTTATCGGGGCGAATTCGGCAATCATGACAGACGCGCTGGCCTGGTCCGGCACGTTTCACGGCATCGGCGCGCGCCTGTTGCGCATCTATGCCGAGCAGATCGGGCTCAACATCGATTTCACCATCCACGACCGCGAGGATAGCGCCGACCTGATGAACCTCGCCCGGCACGAGCTGGGCTTTTCCAAAACCGAAAGCCGCTTTCCAACGAAGGGTACGTGTCTCGCGATCTATTCGCGCGTGGTAAATTCCCAGACGCCGCTCAAGGAGATATTGCGCCAGCATTATCCCTGGGTCGCCAACTGGGAGAACGAACTTAAGGAACTGTTTGCAGCCTATGTGGAGGCCAAGCAGGTCCAGAACGTGCTGGATTACGACGATCTCCTGCTCTACTGGGCCCAGATGGTCAGCGATCCCGTCCTTGCAGACGATATCGGCAACCGCTTCGACCATGTGATGGTCGACGAATATCAGGATACCAACCGGCTACAGGCCTCGGTGCTGATGGCGCTCAAACCCGGTGGCCGCGGGTTGACCGTGGTGGGTGACGATGCGCAATCGATCTATTCCTTCCGGGCGGCGACGGTGCGAAACATCCTCGATTTTCCGGCTTCCTTCAGCCCTGCTGCCGACATCATCACGCTTGACCGCAATTATCGCTCGACGCAGCCGATCCTTGCGGCCGCCAACGGCGTCATCGATCTGGCGCGCGAGCGGTTCACCAAGAACCTCTGGACCGAGCGGCAGTCGCTGGATCGCCCGAAACTCGTGACGGTGAAGGACGAGACCGAACAGGCGAATTTCATCATCGACCAGATTCTCGCCAACCGCGAAACCGGTATGACGCTGAAACAGCAGGCCGTGCTGTTCCGCACCTCCAGCCATAGCGGCCCGCTCGAGGTGGAACTGACCCGCCGCAACATCCCCTTCGTCAAATTCGGCGGCCTGAAATTCCTCGACAGCGCCCATGTGAAGGACATGCTGGCCGTGCTGCGCTTCGCGCAGAACCCGCGCGACCGCGTCGCCGGTTTCCGGCTGCTGCAGATGCTGCCCGGCATCGGTCCGAAGAAGGCCGGCAATATTCTCGATGCGATTGCGACAGACCCCGAGCCGCTGCTTGCCCTTGCCGAAATTCCGCCGCCGCCGAAGACCGGCGACGACTGGACAACCTTCACGCAAATGCTGGTGGGCCTGCGACAGGCGCCGAACGACTGGCCGGGCCAGATCGGGCAGGCGCGGCTGTGGTACGAACCGCATCTGGAACGCATCCATGAGGATGCGGACACCCGCAAGGCCGATTTGCTGCAACTCGAGCAGATCGCCGGCGGCTACCCCTCACGCGAGCGCTTCCTGACCGAGCTGACACTTGATCCGCCGGACGCCACCAGCGATCAGGCCGGCGTGCCGCTTCTTGACGAGGACTATCTCAGCCTCTCCACCATCCATTCGGCAAAAGGCCAGGAATGGCGTTCCGTCTTCATCCTGAATGTGGTCGACGGCTGCATTCCCTCCGATCTCGGGGTCGGCACCACCCAGGAACTGGAGGAAGAACGCCGGCTGCTCTATGTCGCCATGACGCGCGCCAAGGACAGTCTCGCGCTGATCACGCCGCAACGTTTCTTCACCGGCGGGCAGAACCAGCAGGGCGACAGGCATGTCTACGCCGCAAGAACCCGCTTCATCCCGGCGACATTGCTGCAATTCTTCGAAACGGCAACCTGGCCACTGGTGTCGGCCGCCGCTTCCGAGCGCAGCGCGCAGCAGATCCGCATTGATGTGGGTGCGCGGATGCGCGCCATGTGGAAGTAAAAGCGGGGCGCTCACCCCGCTCTCATGACTGGCGATGTCAGAACTTCACGCTGGCCGTCAGGCTGACATTGAAGGGCTCGCCTACGGCATTGGCATAGCTGGTGGAGCCGATGGACGAGGTGTAATAGGTCTTGTCGAAGATGTTCTTCAGATTGAGCTGCAGCGTCACCGGCTTTTCGAACTGAAGCGTGTAAGTGGCGAAGGCGTCGAAGACCGCATAGCCCGGCAGATTGTATGAATTATCGTTGATGCCGGCGCGCTCACCCACCGCCCGCACACCGCCGCCGACGCGCAGCGTATTGCCGTTCGGACCGACCTCGCCGACATCGTAGGCAAGGAAGAGCGAGCCGGTGTGGCGCGCCACATTCGGCAGGCGCTTGCCGGCATAGGTGGGACCCTCAAGCGCGAGTGGATCCACGGTATCGCCGGACGCGACGAAACCTGAGCTTCTAAATAGGTAGACCCGGCACGAAGCGATTCTCATCCGCTGAACATATCCAGATCGCGATCACTCACAAGCGCCTGACCTGAGACCCAATCTCCCTCCAGTTTTCGGGAGAGTCCTGGGTTTTCT
>NZ_JAVAYA010000022.1:0-79401 GCF_041954855.1 Agrobacterium sp. LR_9 | reverse complement strand
GAGGCAAGGTTTGCGAACTTTACCATCCTCTTATGCACAAAGACTCGGGCTGGCTGAATGCCCCTCCAAGCCGGAATGACGGAAGTGGTAAAAGCCCCGGAATAAGACAACGCCCGACCTGCTGAACCGCTATAAACTCCGCCCCCGCACTTTTCCGCCAGCGGCCGATTGACAGCACCGCATAAATGCGCCCTAATAAAATTGGTAAGACCATCTTACCGCTTGCGCGATCAGGGGAGACTTTCGCGCTGGGAGGATATCATGTTTGTGGCTCTGGAGCCGCGCCGCCTTTACCGGCTGGTCGCGGAACAAATTCGTTTGCTCATCGAAAGCGGAGAACTGACCGAAGGCCAGCGCCTGCCGGCGGAACGGGATCTTGCCGAACGCTTCGGCGTATCGCGTCCGACGGTTCGCGAAGCGCTTATCGTTCTGGAAGTGGAAGGCCATATCCATATCCGCATGGGTTCGGGCGTTTATGTCAGCGCAGCCGGCAAGCAGGCCAAGGAAAAGCCGCCGGTGCCGGATGCACATGGGCCATTCGAAATCCTGCAGGCGCGCTGCATCATCGAAAGCGCGATTGCGGAGGAAGCCGCAAGGCTTGCGACACCGGAATGCATCGCCAAGCTCGATGATATCATCGAACGCATGGCCGGCGCACTCGACAACTCACCACAGGCGCTCAATTTCGACCGGGCCTTCCACACCGCGATTGCCGACATCATCGGCAATTCGGCGCTGAACCGCTTTACCGGTCTGATCTACGACGAGCGCAGCCTGTCGCCCTTTTTCGAAAAGCTCGCCAGCTATTTCGAGGGGCCGCACACCTGGAACCTTGCCGTTCAGGAACACCGCGCAATCCGCGACGCCATTGCCGCTAACGACCCGGAAGGCGCGCGAGAGGCGATGCGGCAGCATCTGACGCTGTCGCAAAAGAGATTTTCCGAAAGTTTCGGGGAGGAAACGATCGGAGAAGAGTGACCGCGCCGCAACCGGCGACGGGAAAAATGAGAAATCTGGCTTTAATTCGGGAGGAGTTAAGAATGAAAATCAGATTGTCGACTTTGATGGGCGCAACAGCCGCAATCCTGCTTTCCGCGCTCGCGGCGCAGGCGCAGACCACGCTGAAATGGGCGCATGTCTACGAGACCTCCGAACCGTTCCACACCGATTCGGTCTGGGCTGCGGAAGAGATCGCCAAGCGCACCGAAGGCCGCTACAAGATCGATGTCTTTCCGGCTTCGCAGCTCGGCAAGGAAGCCGATATCAATCAGGGCCTGAAAATCGGCACCGTCGATATCATCATTTCCGGCTCCAGCTTTGCCGCGCGTGACTTCAAGCCGATCGGCGTCACCTACTTCCCCTATATCTTTCGCGACCCGAGCCATCTGATCGCCTACACCAAGAGCGATATCTTCAAGCGGCTCGCCAAGGGTTATGAAGACAAGACCGGCAACCACATCGCCGCCGTCAGCTATTACGGCACGCGTCACACCACATCGAACAAGCCGATTGCCGCCTGCGCCGACATGGCGGGGCTGAAGATGCGCGTTCCTGACGTTCCGGCCTATCTGGCCATGCCGCGCGCCTGCGGCGCCAACACCACCCCGATTGCCTTTGCGGAAGTCTATCTGGCGCTCCAGAACGGCACCGTCGATGCGCAGGAAAACCCGCTGACCACCATCGAGGCGAAGAAGTTCTTCGAGGTACAGAAGAACATCGTCCTGACGGGCCATATCGTCGACCACCTCAACACGGTGATTTCGAAGAACCTGTGGTCGCAGCTCTCCGATGAAGACAAGAAAATCTTCACCGAAGTCATGCAGCAGGCCGCCGAGCGCACCACCAAGACCATCGAAAGCCGCGAAAAGAGCCTCGTCGAAGACTTCAAGAAGCGCGGTCTCACCGTCGCCGAGGTCGACAAGGCCGACTTCGAGAAGAACGTCCTCGAAAAAGTGAAGTTCGAGGACTTCGGTTACGACAAGGCCGACTGGGAAGCCATTCGCGCCGTCAAGTGAGCCAAGATCCGGTGCGGCCCCGTTGCCGCACCGCCCTTTCTCTCCAGACGGGATATCTCAATGTCGCAGGAAATCCATACTCAGGTCACGCCTGAGGAACTCGCCCATACGTTCGACGAGGCGCCGCCGGAGGTCGATCTCAAGGTCTATTCATTCGAAGACTGGGTCACGCTCGGCCTCTTCTGGCTGATGACGGGCTGCGTGTTCCTTCAGTTCTTCACCCGCTACGTACTCAACGACAGCTACGCCTGGACGGAAGAAATTGCCGTCAACTGCCTGATCGGCGTCGTCTTTTTGGGTTCGGTCATGTGCGTGCGCATGTCGCGCCACATCCAGGTGGATGTGCTTTATCACTATGTGCCGCCACAGGTGGCCCGCGCCATGTCGATCCTTGTCGATGTGCTGCGTATCCTGTTCTTCGCCTACACCTCCTGGCTGATGTGGCGCTATCTGGAAATCGTCGCCGATGAGGAGATGGTCACCGTGGCGTTGCCGCGCAACATCGTTTTCTACACGGTTCTGGCCGCTTTCGTTCTGATGTTCTTCCGGTCGGTGCAGGTCTTCATCACCAATATGCAGCGTGGTTATTCCGTGCTCGAGCGGCCCGAAGAATTCCAGAGCGCGGGGGATTGATCACATGCTGCTTCTTATCGGCTCCTTTCTTCTCCTGATGCTGATCGGCCTGCCCGTCGCGATATCGATGGCCTCGGCCTCGCTGCTCTACATCGTCTTCTACAATGTCGCGCCTGATATCATCGCGGCGCAGCGCCTGATCGCCGGTGTGGAAAGCTTTCCGCTTCTAGCCGTTCCCTTCTTCATTCTCGCCGGCAACCTGATGAATACGGCGGGTGTGACGGGACGCATCTATTCCTTTGCCGTCGCGCTGGTCGGCTGGATGAAGGGCGGCCTTGCACAGGTCAACATCATCGGCTCGGTGATCTTTTCCGGCATGTCCGGCACCGCGCTTGCCGATGCGGCCGGTATCGGCACCATCGAAATCAAGGCTATGAAGGATCACGGTTACCCGGTCGAAGCGGCCGTCGGCGTCACCGCCGCCTCCGCAACGCTCGGCCCGATCTTCCCGCCGTCGCTGCCCTTCGTCATCTATGGCATGATGGCGAATGTCTCCATCGGCGCGCTGTTCATGGCCGGCATCGTTCCGGGCGTCGTGATGACGCTTCTGATGATGATCACGGTTGCCGTCTTCGCCTATATCAAGGGCTGGGGCTCCGATACGCCCTTCAGCCTCAGAACCATCTTCGGCGCGTCGATCGAAGTTTTCGTGGTGATGATGGTGCCGCTCGGCATCTATATCCTCACGGCGTTTGGCCTGTCGCTCAACCTATCGATCCTGATCGTGTTGGTGATATTGCTGGCCTGTGACTGGTATTTCGACTTCTCGGCCGTGATGGCGCTGATGACGCCTGTCATCCTAATCGGCGGCATGACCATGGGCTGGTTCACACCGACGGAAGCCGCCGTTGCGGCCGTCCTCTGGTCGTTGTTCCTCGGGCTTGTCCGTTACCGGACGATGACCTTCAAAACGCTGGCGAAATCGACCTTCGATACGATTGAGACGACCGCTTCGGTGCTCTTCATCGTCGCGGCGGCCTCGGTCTTCGCATGGCTGCTGACGGTCAGCCAGGCGGCGCAGCTTCTGTCGGCGGCGATCCTGACGATCACCGACAGCAAGTGGATTTTCCTCGTGCTGGTCAATCTCCTGATGCTGTTCGTCGGCTGCTTCCTCGATACGATTGCGGCCATCACCATCCTCGTGCCGATCCTGCTGCCGCTGGTGCTGCAGTTCAATATCGATCCGGTGCATTTCGGTCTCATCATCACGCTCAACCTGATGATAGGCCTGTTGCATCCGCCGCTCGGCATGGTGCTGTTCGTGCTCTCGCGCGTGGCGAAACTCTCCGTCGAACGCACGACCATGGCCATTCTGCCCTGGCTGGTGCCGTTGTTCGTGGCGCTGCTGCTGATCACCTTCGTTCCCGCCATCACGCTGTGGCTGCCGACCGAAATGGGCCTGATCCGCTAACGCCAATATCATCGCCCGCGCGGTTTCCCGCGCGGGCTTCTTCCTCCCATACACATATGAGGGCATCGTCATGCAGACACGCGTGGCACGTCTATACGGCCAGAGGGACATTCGCGTCGAAACGCAGGACCTCATCGAGCCAGGGCCTGGCGAAGTGCTGCTCGCCATGGCGGCGGGCGGCATCTGCGGCTCCGATCTGCATTATTATCAGGATGGCGGCTTCGGTCCGGTCCGGGTGCGCGAGCCGATCATCTGCGGGCATGAGGCATCCGGCCATGTGCAGGCGCTGGGAGAGGGTGTCAGCGGGCTTGCCATCGGCCAGCTTGTCGCCGTCAATCCGTCTCAGCCCTGCGGCCATTGCCATTTCTGCCTGAAGGACCAGCCGATCCATTGCCTTGAAATGCGCTTCATGGGCAGCGCCATGCGCCTGCCGCATGAACAGGGCATGTTCCGCGACCGGCTGGTGGTTCCCGCCAAACAATGCGCGAGATTTTCAGAGGATACCTCACCGGCTGAAGCCGCCTGCACCGAGCCGCTCGCGGTGTGCCTGCATGCCGTGGCCCAGGCCGGCGCTCTGGCAGGTGCAAAGGTGCTGGTGACCGGCGCAGGCCCCATCGGCCTCCTGACCATTGCCGCCGCCCGCCACGCCGGAGCAAGCATCATCGTCGCCACCGACCTTACCGATGCCGCACTTGAACGCGCCCCCGCCATGGGTGCCGACCGCACCATCAATGTCGCGAAAGACGCCGAGGCGCTCATCCCCTATCAGGACAATAAGGGTTATTTCGACGTCATTTTCGATTGCTCTGCCGCCGGTCCAGCGCTTCGCGCCGCCTTTGCCTGCGTGCGCCCGCGCGGCACCATCGTGCAGGTGGGCGTCACCGGCGACATCACCATTCCGCTCAACGCGCTGGTGGGCAAGGAAATCCTCTGGCGCGGCTCACAGCGTTTCCACGACGAATTCGCCATTGCCGCCGGGTTGATCTCCAGCCGCAGGATCGATGTGCGGCCGATCATTTCCCACAGCTTCCCGCTTGGCGAGGCGAAAGCCGCATTCGAACAGGCCGGAGACCGCTCTGCCGCCTGCAAGGTGCAGCTGACATTTTCCGCAGACTGATATTTGAGGATTTAAGATGAGACATACATGGCGCTGGTTCGGCCCGGTCGACAAGGTCACGGTTCAGGATGCGGCTCAGGCGGGCGCGGAAGGCATCGTCAGCGCGCTGCATCACATCGCCACCGGCGATGTCTGGCCGGTGGACGAAATCGCCAAACGGCATGAAGCCATCAAAGCCGGCGGTCTTTATTGGGACGTGGTTGAAAGCGTGCCGGTCTCCGAGGATATCAAGACCCAGACCGGTGACTGGAAAACCCATATAACCAACTGGCAGGAAACGCTGCGCCGCCTCTCCGCCTCCGGCATCCGCACCGTCTGCTATAATTTTATGCCTGTGCTGGACTGGACCCGCACAGACCTGCGCTGGGAAACCAGACACGGCGCAAAGGCGATGCGTTTCGACCTTCCCGATTTCGCCGCCTTCGACATCCACATCCTGAAACGTCCGGATGCCAAGGCCGATTATCCGGACTGGCTGGCGGATGAAGCGGCAAAACGCTTCGCCGACATGCCGGACACGAAAATCGCCGCCCTCGGGCGCAATATCGGCGCGGGTCTGCCCGGCTCGGCGGATGGTTACACACTTGCCCAGCTTCTGGAAAAACTGCGGTCCTATCACGGCATCAACCGCGAAAGGCTGCAACAGAACCTCATCGACTTCCTCTGCGAGGTGACGCCGGTTGCCGAAGAGGCGGGTATCAACATCTGCGCCCATGGCGACGATCCGCCATGGCCGCTGCTCGGCCTGCCGCGTATTCTCTCCACCGAAGCCGACTACGCCCATATGCTCTCAAAGGTCGATAGCCGCGCCAATGGCGTGACGCTCTGCACCGGTTCGCTGGGCGCGCGGGCGGACAATGACCTGCCCTTCATCGCCAGCCGTTTTGCAGATCGCATTCATTTCGTACATCTGCGCAATGTAACGCGCGACACCGACACCGTGCCCTGCTCTTTTTTCGAGGACGAGCATCTGGAAGGCGGAACCGACATGGTCGCCGTCATCGCCGCACTCCTCACCGAAGAAGCGCGCCGCCGGGCGGAGGGCCGTGAAGACCACACCATTCCGATGCGGCCCGATCACGGTCAGGAAATCCTCAACGACCTGACGCGCGGCGCACAACCCGGTTATCCCGCCATCGGCCGGCTGAAGGGGTTGGCTGAGCTGCGTGGCATCGAACGCACGTTATCGCACAGCCGTTTCGGGCTGGCGAAGGGTGATCGCTAAGCGAAAGCGCGGCCGCGTTTGATCGGCTTTCTATCCGTCATTCCGGCCTCGAGCCGGAATCCAGCCGACGCGCGTCCGCGCGGCGAAAAGACTCCTTTCAGCCCAAGGACTTGGGCTGGCTGGATTCCGGCTCAAGGCCGGAATGACGGATGAGAGAACCTGCGGTCAATCGCGCCTTGAACTGAAGCCAAGAAAAAGCCCCGAGCCCACCGGCGATGACGCCGGCGGCTTTCACGGCGGCGTCCATCAGATGCGGATGGCGGGTGGGCGACAGGAATTGCAGCGCCTCGATGCCGAAAGCCGCCGCAATGCCTGCCACGATGATCGCCAGCCAGTAACGCGGATAGGCGAGCACGAAGGCGGCCGAGCAGAAGGCGAAGGCCGCGGCGCGGTCCAGGCCCACCGTCGTCAGCGTGTGCGGACGAAAGCCGATAGGGCAAACTGTAACGATCACAATCAGCAGAAAAACCGACCAGGCGACATATTTCGGGAGTCTATTTGTCATCATGGCGTCACAATAGAGCGCCGTGCGCGTAAACGGAAGCGGGTCTTTTTCACGCCTTGCCCAATTAATCACACTTTTCGGTCAGATAGTTGAAAAACCGGCTTTCGCTCAGGCCCCACACGGGCTAAGGCAGAAGGCAACCGGGCGAGGATCGCGGCTGATGGCGTTTTCGCTGTCGCCTTTCGGTGCAACGTCACGGTGTCGGGTGGATTTTCCACACAGGATCAGATTTTCAGGGAAGAGCACAATGAGTTTCAAGCCGCACGGCAAACATCTGGTTGCAGGAGAATGGGTCGCAACGGAAGCTAAATTCCGCAGCGAGCCTGCACATGGCGAAGCTTTCGATTTTTCGGTCGGCACCGTCGATCTGGTGAATGCGGCCTGTGAAGCTGCCGAAGAAGCCTTCTGGAGCTACGGTTACACCACCCGCGAAGAGCGCGCCGCATTCCTCGACACCATCGCCGATGAGATCGAAGCACGCGCCGACGCCATCACCGAAATCGGCTCGTCCGAGACCGGCCTGCCCGCAGGACGTTTGCAGGGCGAACGCGGCCGCACCGTTGGCCAGCTGCGCCTTTTCGCCTCGCACATCCGCAAGGGCGACTATCTCGACCGTCGCCATGACGAAGCGCTGCCAGATCGTCAGCCGCTGCCGCGCCCGGATATCCGCCTGATGCAGCGCCCGATCGGCCCCGTCGCGGTCTTCGGCGCCTCCAACTTCCCGCTCGCCTTCTCCACGGCCGGCGGTGATACCGCTGCCGCTCTGGCAGCCGGCTGCCCGGTCGTCGTCAAGGGCCATTCCGCCCATCCCGGCACCGGCGAAATCGTTGCCGAAGCCGTTCTCGCCGCCGTCAAGAAGCACAATCTGCATCCCGGCGTTTTCTCGTTGATCCAGGGCGGCCGCCGCGATGTCGGTTCCGCGCTCGTGCAGCATCCGCGCATCAAGGCGGTCGGTTTCACCGGTTCGCTCGCCGGCGGCCGCGCGCTGTTCGATCTCTGCGCCCAGCGCCCCGAGCCGATCCCCTTCTTCGGCGAACTGGGGTCCGTCAACCCGATGTTCCTGCTGCCGGAAGCCGTTGCGGCTCGCGGTGAAGCCATTGCCAAGGGCTGGGCGGGCTCGCTCACCATGGGTGCTGGCCAGTTCTGCACCAACCCCGGCATCGCCGTCATCCTCTCCGAGCAGGCGGATGCGGTTGCTGAAACCGCACGTGCGGCCCTTTCGGAAGTCGGCCCTCAGGTCATGCTGACCGACGGCATCGCCGCCGCCTATCGCGACGGCCGTGATCGTATCGCTGCCGGCAACGGCGTGCGCGATGTTCTCACTACCACCTGCAACCTGCGCAATGCAACGCCTTACCTGTTCCGCGTTTCGGGCAAGGACTGGGTTGCCAACCATGCGCTTGCTGAAGAAGTCTTCGGACCCCTCGGCCTGATCGTGACGGTTGATAGCACCGAGGAAATGCTGGAAGTTGCCAAGAGCTTCGAAGGCCAGCTGACGGCAACCATGCATCTTGATGCCGGCGACGCCGAACTTGGTCGCAAGCTGCTGCCGATCCTCGAGCGCAAGGCCGGCCGCGTTCTCGCCAACGGTTTCCCAACCGGCGTGGAAGTCTCCGAAGCCATGGTGCATGGCGGCCCTTACCCGGCATCGACGAACTTCGGCGCAACCTCTGTTGGCACGATGTCGATCCGCCGCTTCATGCGCCCGGTTTCCTACCAGAACATTCCTTCGGATGTTCTGCCTGACGATATCCGCTAAAACTGATCGGGGCAGGCGCAGCGCTGCACCTGCCCTTTTTATTCGGCTTTACCGCCCTTCGGGAAATACGGCCTGACGCTGAAGCGTCAACCGCCTCCCCTTCTCCCGCCTCACGGTCCCCATCCAGATTTTTCCGTACCAAGACGTCGGCATCGGTTGACATCGCCCCCGCACGTAATGCTAATACGCAATCTCGTAACGTAATAACATTACAATCGTCCTTCAGAACCGATACCGGTTCGTATCCGCACGGGGATGATAACGCCTGGAAGGAACACCATGAGATTTTCCCTTCAACAGCACCTTGGCATGAGCGCGCTTGCCACGTGCCTTGCCCTCACCCTGCCGCTCGCCTCTGGCGTGGCGCAGGCGGAAGAAAGCGGCGACACCGTCAAGGAATGGCGGCTGTTCGTCGCCGATCACAGCCAGCCCGTGGTGCGCGCAATCAATTTCGAAACCGGCAAGGAACTCGGACGCTACGACCTCAAGGGCTATGCGGCGCTGACCGCCAGCGCCTCCGGCAAGACGGTCTTCGCGACGCAATCGGATGCCGACATGGTGCATGTGATCAAGACCGGCATCGTTTTCTCCGATCATGGCGAGCATCGCGATCTGGATGTGGAAGATGCGGCGCTTTTGCCCGTCACCTTCGAAGGCAAGCGCCCTTTCCACGTCGTGCCGCATGATGACCATGCCATTCTTTTTTATGACCGTGGCGGCAAGGCAGAGATCATCGATGAAGCAGCCCTGCTGGACGGCAAGGCCAAGGTCCGCACCGTCGATACGACCGCCCCGCATCACGGCGTGGCGGTGACCATGGGCCGTTACGTTCTGGTTTCCGTACCGAATACCGAGGTCGAAACGAAACCCGATACGCTGCCGCCACGCATCGGGCTGCGTGTTCTCGACAGGGAGGGCAAGCAGGTCGGCGAACAGGCGGCATGCACCGATCTGCATGGCGAGGCAACATCCGCGCGGCTTGTCGCTTTTGGCTGCAAGGAAGGCATTCTCGTTGCCCGCCCCGGCGGCACCGATGGTCCCAAGCTTGAAATGCTGCCCTATCCGGAAGATTTCCCGAAAGCCTATACCGGCACGCTGCTGGGCGGCAAATCCATGCAGTTCTTCCTCGGCAATTACGGTGAGGACAAGGTCGTCCTGATCGATCCTGACAGCAAGGACGCCTTCCGCCTGGTGGAACTGCCGACCCGGCGCGTCGATTTCATTCTCGATCCCGCCAATCCGCGCAACGCCTACATCCTGACGGAAGACGGCGACCTGCATGTGCTTGACGTGCTGGAAGGCGCCATCACCCGCAAGGCGAAGGTGACCGAACCCTACAGCAAGGACGGCCACTGGCGCGATCCGCGCCCACGTCTCGCTGTTGCCGATGGGCAGGTCGCGATCTCCGATCCGCGCCATTCCCTGATCCGCGTGGTGGATGCGGAAAGCCTGACGGAAACCCGCACGCTTGCGGTGGCAGGTCAGCCCTATTCCATCGTTGCCGTTGGCGGCTCCGGCGCTTCGCACTGATATCCAACAAAAGAAACCCCGTGCGCCTGAAGGACACACGGGGTTTCCTGATTTTGATGGGCCGTATTATCAGGCCGACTGCACAGCCTGTATCTTGTCGATGCCGCCGACAATGCCTGAGAAATCCTGCCAGACGCCCTGCGCGCCCTTGCGCCATTCATCCAGCGCTTCCGGCTGCAGCACCTTGCCGCCCTTCGAAAGCGCAAGCTCGACGGACTTCACTTCGTCCTCGACGATCAGCTGGTTGAAATATTGCGCGCCTTCGCTCGATGCTTCCAGGAGAACCTTCTTCTCTTCGTCGTCCAGCTGGTTCCAGAAGGTCGCGCCATAATAGACGACGCCTGAAGCCCAGATGTGGCCGGTTTCCGTCAGATAGGGCACGACCTCGTAAAGCTTGAAGCCGGCATAAGCGGACTTGGTGAGATCCATGGCATCAGCCACGCCGGTTGCCAGCGCATTATAGGTCTCGGTGATCGGAATACCGACCGGGGTGGTGCCGAAGGCGCTCCAGAGCTTGGTGTGCAGCGGGCTCTGGATAACGCGGATCTTCTTGCCTTCCAGCTGCTCCGGTAGGGTAACCGGCTCCTTGGTCAGAAGATGGCGAGCGCCGTAATTGATGAAATCGGCGGCGATGAATTGCTGGGCGGCGAGCTTCGTCTTCAGATCAGTGCCAGTCTCGCCCGTCACCACCTTGCGCACATGCTCGGCATCGCGGAACAGGAAGGGCAGATCGAGGATCTGCAGTTCCGGCACCCAGCCGGAGAGCGAGGAGACGGTGGAAAGGCTCGCCTGAACCGAGCCCAGGCGGATATTTTCCGCCACTTCCTTTTCACCGCCCAGGGCACCGCTCTTGACGATGTTGAAGCGGAAACGGTCGGGCAGCTTCGCTTCAACCAGCTCGCTGATCTTCACCCAGATTTTCGTTTCCGGCTTGTCGTCGGCGAAAAGCGACGCGACGGTGAGGCTGCGGGTTCTGGCATGTGCCGTACGTACGAAAGCGGGTGCGGCAAGCGTTGCCGCGCCAATGGCGGAGAGTTTCAGGAGATTGCGGCGATCGATAATAGTCATGAATGAAACCCCGGATTTAGAAGAAAATGGCCCAGGCGCACAGAATGGCGAGGGAAACGAGAAGAGAGACGAGATAGGGAACAACAGCCCGGAAAAGTACTGTCGCCGGAATACGGGTGACGCCGCTGACCACGAAGATCAGCATGCCGAGCGGCGGTGTCAGGCCATGGATCATCAGATTGACCACGAGGATGACGCCGAAATGGATCGGATCGATACCGGCCGCCACCGCGGCGGGCAGCAGGATCGGCCCGAACAGCAGGATGGCCGCGCCAATGTCCAGCACCAGTCCCACCACGAGCAGGATCAGGTTGGAGAGTAGAAGCACCGCAATCTTGCTGCCACCGAGCAAAGTCACAAAATCCGTGACGAGCCCCGAGACATTGTCAACCGCCAGCAGGAAGGCAAAAGGCCCGGCCGTGCCGATCAGAAGACCGATGGCCGCCGCCTCACCCGCCGACTGCCGGAAGGTCGCGAAAATGCGGCCCGCGCCCAGCCGGTAACCGAAGCCGAGAAGCAGCGTGTAAAGTGCGGCAAGCGCTGCCGCTTCCGTGGTGGTGACGATGCCGATGCGGATGCCGACAACCACGATGACGCCAAGACCGAAGGCCGGTATGGCGGCGATGGCCGAGCGCCAGCGCTCCGCACCCGTCGCGCGTGGCAAGGTATCCACGCTGCGCACGCTGAAATGGATTGCCACCGCAAGGCAGACCGCCATCAGCCCGCCGGCAAAGAAACCGCCAACCAGCAGCGAGCCGACCGAAAGATTGGTGGCGGTTGCGAGGATGAGAAACGCGATGGAGGGCGGAATGACATTGTCCAGAACGGAAGTGGCGGCAATGATCGCACCGGCCTGCGCCGGCGGATAGCCGTGTTTCACCAGTTCCGGCTGAAAGGTGGAAGCACCGAAGGCGGCATTGGCGACCGATGAGCCGGACGCGCCGGAAAACAGCACGCTGGTCAACAGCGTCGTCTGCGCCAGCCCTGCCCGCCGGTGCCCGACCATGGAGGCAGCGAAACGCACCAGCTGGTTGGCGACGCCCGATTCCGTCAGCAGGCTTCCGGCCAGCAGGAAGAAGGGAATGGCGAGCAGCAGGAATTTCGACATGCCGGTCACGGTTGACGAAACGATGGCCGGTTCCGGCAAGGTGCTGCCGAAGGCAATCGCCACATAGGCGGCGGCAAGGAAGGCATGGGCAAGCGGCGCAGCGAGCACCAGCCCCACGGCCGCCGTCAGCGCCAGAAACAGGCTCGGCGGCAGGTTCGTATCGACAAAAACTTCCGGCAGGCCGACATAGGCCACAATGGCGATGGCGAGAGATGCGAGAACGGCAAACACCTTGCCTTCACTGACACGCTGAAGCGCCAGATAGAAAAGGATAAGCGCGCCGCCTGCGCCGAGAAAGCCGAAACGCACCCATTCCGGCAGACCAAGCGTCGGAGATGTGCCGCCAAGCATCGCCGCGATCTCTACCCCGCCGAAAGCGAGGATGAGTGCTGCGATAAAGGAGAAGGCATCGGCCAGAACTTCGGTCGCCGCGTGAAATCGTTGCGGAAGGAACCGCACGAAGACATCGAGCCGCATGGCGAGCGCACTTTTGAGACTGAGCGGCGCACCGACCGCGATCATGGCCACATGCAGCCAGATGCCGAGGTCTTCCGCGCCGATGAAGCCTGTGTGAAACAGATAACGCAGCGTGACATTGACCAGCACCACCACGAGCAGCGCCGCAAGGATTGCTGCCGCGACCGCGCCGAGCACCGTGTCCAGAACGGCGAGCACCCGCTCGGCCACGCGTTGCGGGCCGATGCGTCTTTGTGCGATTGTCGTTGCCGGACTTGCCGTCATGTCTTTCTTCTCCACTCCCGAAGCCATGCTCAGGAGGCCTTGGCCGAGAGATCGCGGTCGAACAAAGTCGACCATGTGAATTGTTTTGCCGCCGAGACCTCACGCGATACGTCGAGCCGCGGCAGAACCTTTTCGCCGAAGCGGAACGCCTCTTCCAGCAATGGCATGCCGGAAAGGATGAAGGTATTCACGCCCGCCTTCTTATAGGCCTCCAGCGTGCGGATAACAGTATCCGGCGAACCGACAATCGCGGTTCCCGGGCCTGGCCGCACGAGGCCGATGCCGGCCCAGAGGTTGGGCGCGATTTCAAGATCGCGCAGGTTCTCCGGCTTCTGGCCGCCGTGCATCGCCGTCATGCGCTGCTGGCCGACGGAATCGGTCTTGCCGACGAAACGCTGGTTGGCGGCAATGGCACGCTCATCCATGCGCCCGTAGAGATCAGCGGCGGCGGCCCAGGCCTCTTCATCGGTATCACGCACGATGACATAAAGCCGAATGCCATATTCCAGTTCGCGGCCAAGCTGTTCTGCCCGCGCCTTGACGAGATCGACCTTCGCGCCGATCTGATCGGGCGTTTCACCCCAGGAGAGGTAGGTCTCGACATGTTTGGCCGCAACGTCGATGGCCTTATCCGAGGACCCGCCGAACCACAATGGCGGCGGCTCGATGCCCTGCCCCACCGGAAGAGCGAGCTTCGCGCCCTCCGTCTGGAAATGCCGGCCCTTGAAATCCACCGTCTCGCCGGCGAAAAGCCGGTGCCATATCTGCAGATATTCATCCGCCATATCGTAGCGCTCGTCATGCGGCATGGTCATGCCGTATGCGCCGAGCATCTTGGCATCGCCCGAGACGACATTTATCAGCAGGCGGCCGCGTGAAAACTCCTGAAGCGTCGCCGCCATCTTGGCGAGCAGCGTCGGCGCGACAAGGCCCGGATGAATGGCGACCAGAAACTTCAGCCGCTCGGTATAGGAAAGCAGCGCGCCCGCCAGAACCCAGACATCATGCGCGCCGGTGGCAAACAGCGCACCGGTGTAACCCAGCTGGTCGTAAGCGAGCGCCAGCTGTTTGTAATAACCGAGATCGACCTTGCGGGACCCTTCCGGCTGCCAGGGATAGGCACCATCGGGTGCGCACATGTACCAGAAAACATTCATCTGCCGCCTCCCGTGCTGGCTGATTGCCCGGTCAGAACCGGTAAAGAGAAATGACCGTGCCTGTAAAGCGTATCGGCCTCCTCCTGCTGTTCGGCAAGGATATTTTCGGCAGCGGCCACGACGGAAAGGTCTCGCGACCTCAGCACCTTGGCCCAGGACTGTGCATCACCTTCGCTGCCTGTTTCGGCGGCGAGAAGGGCAGCGGCTTTGTCGATATCCGCCATCACGGCCCGGCCGACGCGATCCAGTTCGGCCGCAATTGCCTGCCCTGTCTCGCCCGCTATGTTGTGGCGCGCAAGCGTCCAGAATAGCGAACGGTTGGGAATGGTGGAGCCGCAACGGACAAGAAGGCCGATCTCCTCATGGGTCAGAGCCTTTTCCAGCCGCGGCGACATCGTCACCCAGGCATCGACACGGCCTTCCACGAGATCGCGCAGGCTATCGCTGTCGCCGCTTTCAATACGGGTCACATCCGCAAGGCCAAGCCCCGCCCCTTCCAGGCTGCGCGCCAGAAGATAGGTGTGAAACGATCCATCGATCAGCGAAATGCGCTTTCCCGAGAGATCAGCGGCTGAGCGGATCGGGCTATCGCGCCGCACGAGGATTGCGCCATTGGCGGGCCTCGGCGCGGAAGCAGCGATATAGACCGCCGAAAGCCCGCGCGCATCCGCCTCAATGGGCGGTGTCGAGCCGGTGCCGCCGAAATGGATGTCGCCCTTTTCCAGAAGAGCTGCCGTATCGCGGCCTTCACGATAGCCCACGAATTCCGGATCGAATTCTTCAAAGGCGCCGGGCCAGAGCCGGGCGAGACGTAAATGCAGATTGTTGGGATGAACCCCGATTTTCATGTCGACACCTCATTTCCCATTCAATCTACTTTTTTATAGAATGTTTTCGAGAAACGTTTTGGCGATCCTCGGCCGGAAAGCGAAAGAGAAATCTACCAATCCTGTAGATTTTGAAAAATGCCAGACAGCGCTGAGATGAGGCTCTTCAAGCCATTGAAATTTTTCGCCATACAATCTACTTTTTTGTAGTTTGAAAAATGGGCCTGTAGTCGTGACGAAACCGGTTTCCAATCTCATCTGCCGCAGCGTGGTGGAAGCGAGCGAGCTTTTGAAGCTTGTCGCCAACGCCAATCGTCTGGCCATCGTCTGTTATCTAATGGAAACGGAAGCCTCCGTTTCCGCGCTGGAATATGAACTCGGTATCCAGCAACCCACGCTTTCGCAGCAGCTTGCCGAATTGCGTGACGCCGGTGTGATCGAAGGCTCACGGGAAGGCAAGGCGGTGATCTATCGTGTCACCGATCCGCGCATCGTCCAGCTGGTTTTGACATTGCGCGGTCTTTACACGGAGCTTTCCGATGTGACCGGCAAGAAAGGCAGACGGGCACTGCCGCTGGATGAGGCAATGTTCGACTAGCATGATCGACCTTTACACCTGGATCACGCCCAACGGCCTTAAAATCTCGATTGCGCTGGAAGAACTGGGCCTGCCCTATCGAAGCCACGCCATCGACATCGAAAAGGGCGAGCAATTTGCCGCCGATTACGTCCGCATCAATCCCGGCTCGAAAATCCCCGCGATTGTCGACGATGAAAACGGCACCGTCCTGACGGAATCGAACGCGATCCTCATCTATCTCGCCGAAAAGGTAGGCCGGCTTCTGCCCGCCTCCGCGACAGAGCGACTGGTCGTCACGGAATGGCTGATGTGGCAGGCCGCCAATTTCGGCCCGACACTCGGTTATGCCCATTATTTCCTGACCTACCATGCCGGACACGCCCCCTTTGCCGAGACACGTTTCGCGGCGGATGTGGCGCGGCTTTACCGGACATTGAACGACCGCTTGAGCGAGCGGGAGTTCGTGGCCAGCGATTTTTCAATAGCCGATATCGCCATCTGGCCATGGGTCTCGCGTTTCGCGCGCCACAAAATCAGTCTCGATGATTTTCCGGCGGTACAGCGGTGGTATCGCCGGCTTGGACAGCAGGAAAGTTTTAAGCGCGGTTATCGCGTCCCCTTCGCAATGTCGGACGTACCCGGACTCTAACAGGCGACGAGGTGGCCGGACGAAACCTCGCGATATTCACGCGGCTTGACGGCATAATCAACGGCGCGGATCGGGCTTTTCAGCTCGTCATTCGCAGCACCTCGCCGTGTGTTGCGGCGATCCGGGTCCGGCACCGGCACCGCCGCCATCAGCTTGCGGGTATAGTCATGTTGCGGATTGTTGAAGACAGCCGCACGCGGACCGATTTCGACGATCTCGCCGAGATACATCACCGCAACCCGGTGGCTGACGCGCTCCACCACCGCCATGTCATGGGATATGAACAGGAAGGCGAGATCGAGGCTCTGTTGCAGGTCCAGCATCAGGTTGATGACCTGCGCCTTGATGGAAACATCCAGCGCCGAAACGCTTTCATCCGCGACAATCACCTTGGGCTGGAGCGCCAAGGCACGGGCGATGCAGATGCGCTGGCGCTGACCACCGGAAAATTCATGCGGGTAACGCGACGCCATGTCCGGTGAGAGGCCGACCTTTTTGAGCATGTCGGCCACCACATCCTTCGCCTCGCGGGCGCTTCCCATGCGGTGTTCCAGAAAAGGTTCGGCAATCGCCGCGCCCACCGTCATACGCGGATTGAGCGAGGCGAAAGGGTCCTGAAAGATCATCTGAACCGTCTTGCGCATGTCCCGCATGCCCGTCTTGTCGAGTGCGAGAATGTTTTCGCCGTTGACCACGACCGAACCGGCATCCGGCTCGATCAGCCGCATGATGGCGCGTCCGGTGGTGGATTTGCCGCAGCCGCTTTCGCCCACCAATGACAATGTTTCACCGGCCCTGAGATCGAAAGACACGTTTTCCACCGCATGCACCCGGCCGCGGAGACGCCCCAGAAGACCGGAGTGAATATCGAAGCGCTTGGTCAGCCCCTCCACCTTCAGGACCGGCTGTGCGGCTGCGTCAACGGTATCGGCGGGACGCGCCGGCTCCTGTGTTTCACCCGTGGTGGTATTGACGATGGGAAAACGGAGCGGTCTCTCCTCGCCTTTCATCGATCCCAGAACCGGAACGGCGGACAAAAGTGCGCGCGTATAGGGATGTTTGCCGCGATGGAAAATATCGGCCGTCGCACCGACTTCCACCTGCTCGCCGCGATACATGACGACCGTGCGGTCGGCGATTTCGGCCACCACACCCATGTCATGGGTGATGAAGAGGACTGAGGTGCCCTCCTCTTCCTGCAGCGTCTTGATGAGGTCGAGAATCTGGCCCTGAATGGTCACATCAAGCGCCGTCGTCGGCTCGTCGGCGATCAGGAGCTTCGGCCGGGAAGCGAGCGCCATGGCGATCATCACGCGCTGGCGCATGCCGCCGGAAAAGCGATGCGGATATTCATCGAAGCGCGAGGCGGCGGAGGGTATACGGACCTTTTCCAGCAGGCGGATCGTCTCCGCCCGCGCATAGGCTTTCGACATCGGCTGATGGCACAGCAGGGCTTCGGAAATCTGGTCGCCGATGGTGAAAAGCGGATTAAGGCTGGTCATCGGCTCCTGAAAGATCATCGCCACTTCATTGCCCCGCACCCGCCGCATGGCGTCTTCAGAAAGGGAGAGCAGGTTGCGACCTCCGAGCAGGATTTCACCCTGCACCCTGCTGCTTTCCCGATCCAGCAGCCGCATGATGGAAAGCGAGGTAACGCTTTTGCCGGAACCGCTTTCACCGACGATCGCAACCGTCTCACCCGGCCCGACATCAAAGGAAATATCACGCACCACCGGTTTCCAGCCGCCATCCACGTGAAAGGACGTGGTGAGATTGCGGACGGAAAGCACGGCATCTTCGGCACGGAGCGGTGTTGCCTGCGGCATGGTCATGATCGTTCCCTTCTTTTCTTCTCATTTGAACTCAGGCAGGGCGTCGCCGCCTGTTTCTTCTCCCCAAGGGGGAGAAGGTGGCCCGAAGGGTCGGATGAGGGGGCAACGCCAGCGATAGACCGCACCCTTGCCCCCTCATCCCGCTGCCGCGGACTTCTCCCCCTCGGGGAGAAGAAACTCATGGCACCCGCTCGTTCCATATGCAGTCGTTACTTAGTCCGGCCAGCGCAGCATGCTGTCGAAACGGTGGCGGCTGCGGTCTTCGAACGGTGTTGCAATCACCTCGTTGGAGGCGCGCGCCTTGTCCAGCTCCTCGGCCAGCCGGGAAGCCACAATGGTTTCCTGGCCGGGATGCAGGTTGCAGGGGTCGAGATAGAAATAGCGGTGCTCCACCTCGTGGTCGCGGACAATGATCGGCGGGCTGCCTTTGGCCAGCGCCGTCGTCAGGTCCCAGGCGGTGATATGCGCTTCCTCGGCATCGATGATGACACGCAGACGGTCGAGCGGGTTGTTGGTCGGGTCGGGTTCGATCAGCGCCGTCACGCCGGGGCGTCCGTCCAGCGTCTTTTTCCAGAGGTTGAGATAGCCGGTTTCACGCTCGCGAATGCCGGCATGGTCACGCTTTTCCCAGGCTTCCAGCGCCGCCATCACGCCATAGATGCTTTCCTTGCCGACCTTCATGCCGCGGCCAACGCCCATATTCTGCAGGAAGGCGCTGCGCACCAGCTCCTTTTTGCCGGCGACGATGCCGGAAGTCGGGCCACCGAGGAACTTGTGGCCGGAATAAAGCACCACATCTGCGCCCGTCGCCAGAAACAGCTTCAGATCATATTCGGACGCCGCATCCACGATGACAGGCACGCCCCTGGCATGGGCGATCTCGACGAATTCGGAAAGATGCAGCAGGCCGTAATCCACCACATGGTGCGAGACGACATAGACCGCTGCAGCCGTCTTTTCGGTGATGGCGTTTTCCATGTGGAAACGATGGGTCGATGTTGCCTGCCCGATCAGCACCACCTTGCCGCCGCCGAGACGGATTGCCTGATCCACCGGCGCGCCATAGCTCACCACATGACCCATCTGCACCAAAACCTCGTTCTTCTCGGGCGCGACATCGGGCAGCTTTTCGATGGCCAGCAGATTATTGCCGGTAATGGCGCCCGCCACCGCAAGGCTTATGCCCGAGGAGCAGGAGGCCGTGACGAAACCGGCCTCGCCGCCCGTCAGCCTCGATATCACCGCGCTTGCCTTGCGTTGCAGATCGTTGATCTCGACGAATTGCGGCAGGATGGCTGCCATGGCCTCTACCGCTTCCGGAACGACGATAGAAGCGCCGAGCGAGGTCATGGTGCCCGAGACGTTGATGACCGGGCGAAGGCCGATCCTGCTTCTGATATCCTCGGTCATGTCTTTCTCCTGTCCTTGCGATGCGATGGGCATCGACATATATGCCATAATAATGTAATAGCTTCTCAAAATTCATGAGGAGCCAAAATTGGACGCCCATAAACTGGACGAAATGCCTTCAACCGCCGTCTCTCCCACGGAGGAAAACCCGGACGCGAAGGCGACCAAGCGCTCGCGCGTCAGCGGCATCGACCGCGCCCTTCAGGTTATTGATTATCTTTATGAAACCGGATCGCCGGCTGGCGCTTACGCCATTGCCAAGGCCATCAAGGCGCCGCTTTCCACCGTCTATGTGATCATTGACGATCTCGTCGAAAAGAACATGCTGGCGCGCAATGCCGATGGCAACATCTGGCTCGGCGCGCGGCTTTACCATTATGGCCTTGCTTATGCCCGCTCGCTGGATTTCATGGGTGTCGCCACCCACGAAATGCACGATCTGTGCCGCCACGCCGGCGAGACCGTTCAGCTTTGCGGCCGCGACGGCGACCATATGCTGGTGCTGGCCATGGCCGACGGTCCGAGCCATTTTCAGGTCGCCTCGCGCGTCGGCACCCGCGTTCCCTTGAACTGGACGGCATCCGGACGCCTGCTCGTCGGGCATCTTCCGGAGGCCGAACGCGTCGAGCTTTTCCGCCGTTGCGCCCGCACTTCTCCCACGGGCCGTGCGGAAATCAACCCGGAGACCCTGTCGCAATCGGCAGGCGCCGCCTTCCATGACCGGCTGTCGATACAGGTCGCCGAATCCGACTACGCCGTCGCCTGCATCGCCTCGCCGATCTGCGACAACAGGGGCGAATGCGTGGCGACAATTTCCATCGTGCTGCCGGAGCAGAAGGTACTGGCGGACGAGAACCATTATACCGAACAGGTCAGGGTCTCGGCGGAACGGATCGAAAAGCTGATGGGCTGGCGCAACCATTGAACGGCCTCAATCTTTGAGTGCGACGATGGCTTCAATCTCAACGGTGATGTTGCCCGGCAGTGAGCCGAAACCAACGGCGGAGCGGGCATGTTGTCCCGCATCGCCGAACACATCGATGAAGAGATCGGAACAGCCATTGATGACGCTCGGGTGATCGCGGAAATCGCTGACGGCATTGACCATGCCGAGCAGCTTGACCACCTTTTTCACCCGCGACAGGTCCCCCAGCGCCTCATGCATGACGGCAAGCAGGTTGATGCCGGTGAGCCGCGCATGGTTATAGGCCTCTTCCAGCCCGATTTCCGCGCCCACCTTGCCGGCGTAAAGATGGCCATTTTCCTCCCGCGGCCCCTGCCCCGAAAGATAAAGCATGTTGCCTTCCACCACATGGGTGACGAAATTGGCGATCGGCGGCGGCGGCGGCGGCAGGGAAATGCCGAGCGCGGCGAGCCGGTCATAGGGCGAATGACGCCCCTCTGCCTCAAGCGAAGACTGTTTCACGCGAATTCCTCATAATACAGGGACGGGTATCCCTTAATCTCTGCGGAAGACGGAGGGGATTGCCCTCCTCCGCCTTGTCCATTTGGGTTCAGCGCCAGGAATAACCATGGCTGTGGCGCACCAGCTTGCGCGCCCTTGGAATATAACGGCTGGCAGCAATCGCTTCCGCTCCGATGACCGCGTAACGCGGCTCGAACAGACGCGTCAGGCGCGCCACGTCGCCATTGGAATCGGTCGCTTCCAGATCGGAATCCACGAGATCGAAAACCGTGAAATCGGCGCGCTGGCCGACATCGAGACGGTTTTCCATATCGAGGCGGATCACGGAGGCCGGATTGCGGGTGACGGCCTCGACGACATTTTCGAAGGGCATGTCGACCGCGAGCAGCTTCGACATGGTCGTCGCCAGATCCCAGACCGGGAAATTCATCGAATGGCCATGCAAATCCGTGGAGATCGAGAACGGCAGCAGCCCGCGCGCAATCGCCGCTTCCGCCACCTTGAAGGAGAAGGAGGCGCCGCCATGGCCGATATCCAGCCGAATGCCTTCGCCCGCACAACGTT
Source organism: Agrobacterium sp. LR_9 (assembly GCF_041954855.1). Lineage (NCBI taxonomy): Bacteria > Pseudomonadati > Pseudomonadota > Alphaproteobacteria > Hyphomicrobiales > Rhizobiaceae > Agrobacterium > Agrobacterium sp. LR_9. The sequence goes on along the minus strand of NZ_JAVAYA010000022.1, from coordinate 57,844 downwards.
CGGCAAGGTTGAACAGGTCCTCGTCTTCCATGATGCTGGAACCCGATTTGCCATTGAAGCAATGGGTCACGACATCGCCGGGGCCGAGAATTTCCAGCACCTCGTCGTAAAGTGCGGGCGGTTCGCCCACATGCACCATCATCGGCACTTTCAAGATCTTGGCGATCTTCTTGCCGAGCTTGACCGGCGTAACACCCCAGGAGCCGGTGATAACATGGCTCGCCCGCACCTTGAGGCCGACAATATGTTCGCTGTTTTCGGCGTAACATTCGATGATACGATCGAGATCGATATCCTTGATGTCGCGCAGTTCCGGCACGCGGTTACAGGCGACGAGACCGATGGAACCGAGATTGAGGAAGGCCTTGATGCGTTCCCTCGAGGGCTCGATGATATATTCACGGAAACCGTGGAAATTCGCCTCACCCGCCGAACCGGCATCCACCAGCGTGGTCACGCCGCGCTCGGCCCCGCATTCCGAGGGGCGGATGGAGATATCGGTGCCGCCATGCCAGATATGCACGTGCAGATCGACCCAGCCGGGCGAGACGAAGGCACCCTTGGCATCGATGCGCTGCGCATCAGCAGGCGCTTGAAGGCCAAGCCCAACCGCAGCAATCCTGCCATCGCCGCCGATCAGGATATCGGTCGAAGCCTGTGGTGCACCCTTTTCGAAACCGACGGGTTTGACATTGGTGAGAAGAATGGGAGCTTGAAGAGGCGTTTTCGCCTGTTCACCGGACGTCATATTACAAATCCCTTCGCAGTCTTGGGTCGAGCATGTCCCGCAGCCCGTCACCGACCATTTGCAGCGACAGCACGGAAAGAATGATGGCAAAGCCGGGGAAATAGGTCATCCAGTCGGCCTGGCCGATATATTGGCGACCGGCGGAGATCATGGTTCCCCAGGTCGGAATTTCCGGGCTGACACCGAGCCCCAGAAACGACAGGCCGGCCTCGGCCAGCATGGCGCTGGCAAAAAGGAAGGTGCATTGAACGAGGATCGGCGAGACCAGATTGCGCAGCACATGCCGCGTCATGATGTGGAAGGTGGAAATGCCAAGCGCCTTCGCCGCCTCCACATAGGGCAATTCGCGGATCACCAGGGTCGAGGCGCGCACGATGCGGGCAAGGCGCGGCGAATAGACCACGGCAAGTGCGATGATCACCGTCGTCAGCGACGGGCCGAGTGCTGCAACCAGCGCAATCGCCAGCAGAATATCCGGGAAGGCCATCATCGCGTCGATCAGCCGCGCAATCGGCGTATCCAATTTCTGGAAGAAGCCGGCGAGCAGGCCAAGGGTGATGCCGATCAGCGCCGAAAGCGCCACCACGGCGGCGCCGACCAGAAGCGACAGCCTTCCGGCATAGATGGTGCGCGAGAAGACGTCGCGACCGAACTCGTCGGTGCCGAACCAGTAAAGCTCGCTTGGCGGCTTCAGGCGGTTCACGATCGACAGTTTCGACGGCGAATAGGGCGCAATCATCGGCGCGAAAACCGCGAGCAGCACGAAGACGAGCAGCACAATGAGACCGGCAGCGACCGTCTTGCGCTTCACGAGGCGCCGAATGAACAGGACGGTCGGGTTGCGTGCCGGCGGAGCGGTGGAAACGATATCGGCCATCAGTAACGAACCCTCGGATCGACCAGCAGATAGAGCATGTCGATTGCAAAATTGATGAGCACGTAAAGCCCGGCGATGACGAGAAGCGCGCCCTGAATGACCGGATAATCGCGCCTGAGAACGGCCGAGACGACGAGATTGCCGACGCCCGGCAGACCGAAAACGGTTTCCGTGACGACCGCGCCGGAAATCAGCACGGCGGCGGTAAGTCCGAGCACGGTGAGGATGGGAATAAGCGCGTTTTTCAACGCATGTTTCATCACCACGCGGCGCTCCTTGACGCCCTTGGCACGGGCGGTGCGGACATAGTCGTCACCTAAAACATCCAGCATCGAGGCGCGGGTGAAGCGCAAAATGAGGGCGGAGGAAACGAGGCCGAGCGCGATTGCCGGCAGGGTCAGGTGATACATGCGCTCGAAGAAGCTCGCGCCCGGACCGCCATAACCCGATACCGGGAACATATCGAGCCGCACGGCGAAGACCTGCATGAGGATAAGGCCAAGCCAGAAGCTCGGAATGCTTGCAGCCAGCATCGCCACCGTGGTCGCTGCCTGATCGACAAAAGAGCCCCGCCGGTAAGCGGCGTAGATGCCGATGGGAAGGGCGATGACGCTGGCGATCAGCAGCGAAAAGATAGTCAGGAAGAAGGTCGGTTCGGCCCGATCCAGCAGCGCCGATCCAACCGGCATGTTGAGAAAGATCGACTGGCCGAGATCGCCCTTCAGCAATTGCCCTATATAATAGACATATTGCACGCCGAGCGATTGATCGAGGCCGAGCCGGCCGCGCAGCTCCGCAATATCCTGCGCCGAGGCATCCGGCCCCAGCATCACGGCCGCCGGATCTCCGGGTGTTACGCGCAGGATGACGAAAACGATGGTGACGACGAGGAACATCACCACGATCATTCCCGCAAGTCTCTGGAAAATATACCGTATCACGTATGAAGGCTCCGAAGCGCGTGATTGCCGCTATCAGGCGACGGTTGAACCGGGTTGCTTAAAGATCCACTGCTCACTTCCGTCATGCCGGACTTGATCCGGCATCCAGCCACCAGCGTCCGCGTGGTGAAAAGGTCTCTTGCGATCAAGGACTTGATCGCGCTGGACCCCGGCTCAAGGCCGGGGTGACGGCGTGCGGTGCCGGCCTTATTTCGTAACCGATGCATTCCAGAAGTAAGGCCAGGGAGCCGGCTCGACGCCTTCCAGCTTGTTGGACTTGGCCGCCACGGCATTGAAGTCGCCGATCTTGATGAGCGGCAGCTCGGCATAGATCGTCTTCTGCACATTGGCCCAGAGCGCGATGCGCTTGTCCGGATCGGCTTCCGAGGTGAAGGCGTCAACCGCCGCCTTGCGCGCTGGCGTATCCCACCAGCCCGGTGAGCCGGTGGAGAGCGCACCGATCAGCGCCGGCTCCGGCAGGAAGGGGCTATGGGTGATGTAGATATCCCAGAGCTTCGGGTCGGCGCGGCGCTGCGTCAGCGTCGCCCAGTCCACCACCTGCATATCCACCTTGAAACCGGCAAGTTTCAGATATTCCGCAGCAACCTGCGCCATCTTGTAGTGGAACTCATACTGCCGGCTGGTGAGGATGCGCAGCGGCTCGCCATTATAACCGGCAGCCTTCAGCTTTTCGGCAGCAGCTTCCGGGTTGCCGACGTTGTAAGTGCCCTTGACGCCCTCTTCCGAATGCCAGGAGAAATTGGACGGATAATAGGCGCCATCGAGCGCATAGAAATCCGTGCTGCCGAAAGCGGCCGCCAACATGTCTTCCATGTTCAGCGCTTCGGTCACCGCCTTGCGGACCTCCAGCTTGGAAGAAAGCCCCTCCTTCGTGTTGAACACGAAGACCGGATAACCGAAAGGCTTCAGCATCAAAGGCTGCGAGGCAGACGACGACTTCACCTTGTCGAAGGATTCCACCGGAATGGAATCGACGTAATCATATTGCCCGGAAACGGCGGCTTCGACGCGAGTATTCGGATCAGGCACCGGAACGAAGCGGATTTCATCGAGATACTGGTGGCGTGCACCGCCATAACCGTCGCTTTCGCCATCGCGGGACTTGTAGCCATCGAAACGGACGAGCTGGATATACTGGTCGGCCTTGCGTTCCTTCAGCATATAGGGCCCGGTACCGATGAATTCGGCCATCGGCTCCGCCTGCTTTTCGGCGGGCAGGATGATGGCTGCGGAATTATTGAAAGCGAGCAGCGAAGCGAGCGGCGCATAGGGCTGCTTGAGGGCAATCGTGACCGTTCCGGCGTCCGGCGCGGAGATATTGTCGATAAAGCCGGCTGCCTGCTTGCCGCGCGAGGCGATCTTCATCCAGCGGCCGAGCGAAGCGACGACATCTTCGGATGTCATGTCGCTGCCGTCATGGAACTTGATGCCCTGCCTGAGCTTGATCGTGTAGGTTTTGCCGTCCGCACTGATCTCGGGCAGGCTTTCCGCCAGAAGCGGTGTCACCTTCCAGCCCTTGTCGAAGGTATAGAGCGTTTCGAAAATATGCTGCGTGACGATGCCGACGAGATCGGCAGTAGACGCCATGGGATCGAGGGTCGGCGGCTCGCCGATCGTGGCGACATTGATAACACCGCCCTTCTCCGCAGCCATCATTACACCCGGCGCCAACATCAAAGCGGCGGTGGCGAGAAATGCAAGTTTACGTCTCATGGTCAAGCTCCCAGCTCTTATGCGTTCCATTATTATGTTATATGCATCTTTATAACAGAATATCTCGATAAGACGCCTTGTCAATGACAATGCGGCGCGATGATGGGTTTCCATGATCGGCAAAACGCAAGACAAGTCTTCAGGAGAGGTGGCAGCACCGTTTAAGGCAGTGAAAAAACGGGAGTTTCGCCAAAAAACCGGTGTGCCGTGGTATCCATCTCTTTCCGGCTGGAAGAGAGGGAATGACGACTGGCGTTTGACTGCAAAGGAAGAAAGGGAATTAAGAAGGTTGGATATTTCGCATTTGCGAACAAAGTGCTATTAAAGAGCGGACTAACGCTAGGCCACCACAGACATACCCGCATATTCTTATTAATCGTTACGCCATTTGACGCCGTCAGCCGTATTTTCAAGGGCTGCAGACAGACCTGATATTCTAAACCGCCCAACTTCATTCCAGGGCGGAACATAAATTTTTATTACGTTGAAATTGTTGAGGAAATTATGAAGACGGCAATCGTGCATGACTGGCTCACCGACAGAGGCGGGGCCGAAAAAGTACTTCACAACCTTCTTGAAATTTATCCTCACGCGGATCTGTACTGCCTTGTCGATTTCATGAGCGAGCGCGACCGGGGGTTTCTCGGCGGCCGTCCCGTCAACACCTCCTTCATCCAGAAGCTGCCTTTCGCCCGAAAAAAATACCGCTCCTATCTGCCGCTGATGCCGCTCGCCATCGAGCAGTTCGATCTGAGCGGCTACGATCTGGTGATTTCCTCGAGCTATGCGGTCGCAAAGGGCGTCATCACCGGCCCGGGCCAGTTTCACGTCTCTTATATCCATAGCCCCATCCGCTACGCGTGGGACCTCCAGCACCAGTATCTCAAGGAAACCAGACTGACGCGCGGCTTCACCTCATGGATCGCGCGCGCCATTCTTCACTATATCCGCATGTGGGACATCCGCACCGCCAACGGCGTTGACCTGATGACGGTCAACTCCAAATTCATCCGTAACCGGGTGCGCAAGTGTTATGGCCGCGATTCCACCGTGATCTATCCGCCGGTGGACACGTCCCATCTTTCTCCGTCCGAGCTTAAGGGTGACTATTTCGTCACGGCATCGCGGCTGGTGCCCTACAAGAAAGTGCACCTGATCGTTGAAGCTTTTGCAAAGATGCCCGACAAACGGCTGGTCGTCATCGGCGACGGGCCGGACATGAAACGCATCCGCGAAATCGCCACGCCGAATGTCGAAATTCTCGGTTTCGTCGGCAATGACGAGCTTCACAAATACATGGCCGAGGCAAAAGCCTTTGTTTTTGCAGCGGAAGACGATTTCGGCATCGTACCCGTCGAATCCCAGGCGCTCGGCACACCGGTCATCGCCTATGGCAAGGGCGGCGTGCTGGAAACCGTTGTTCCGCTTGGCGCCTCCAACCATCCGACCGGCCTTTATTTCGGTGAGCAGACACCGGAGGCAATCTGCGCCGCCGTGCAGGAATTCGTCGACAATTCCGACCGCTTCGACAAGAACGCCTGCATCAACAATGCCGCCCGCTTCTCACGCGAGCGTTTCCTGCGTGAATTCGCGGACACGGTGAATTTCGCACTGGCTGAGCGGGCATGACAGGCACATAAAAACATTTATAAAACAATTGATTATTCTTCGCGTCAGTCAACGACAAAAGAAACCGTGCAAGCGTGACAAAACTGCACTAGCGCAATGCAGCAATCAAAGAGATTATGGCATCCAACTGAATATTGAAGCGCAACAATACTGACACCATCGGGGGATTCAAACATCGTGCCTCGCCCGGAATTTTTCGGCGCAGTTGAGCGATGATGAACTTGAAGCATCGTCTGAAATTGGGCATATGCCTGACAGGGGACGTAAACATCCGGGGATGCGATTCCGCTGAACGGATGTAATGCCGGTTTGGATTTCCTTTACCGGTGTCATTTATGAAGTGCTTATTTTTAAAAACTTATACGATGTCCGAATTATTTCTGCTTTTCGGACGGCATTCATTTCGAGGACCAAATGCGTTTATTGAATGTTTCGATTCTGCTTGCCTCTGCAGCACTGGCGGGTTGCACGGTTACTGCGGCCTCCGGCCCCGATGCAGCCTCGATCGAATCTAACGCTTCCGTGAAATTCGCGTCCAAAGACAAGCAGAAAACCGCCGGTGTCGACTACGCGCTGCTCGACATCAACAGCTCCGTCCTCAATTACGTCGGCGACACCACAACCACCACCCTGCTCGGCAGTTTCGGCGGCGGCAAGGGCGGTGTTCCGGCGCTGCCGATGGGTGTCGGCGACGTGGTGCAAGTCGCGATCTTTGAAAGCCAGGCCGGCGGCCTGTTCATTCCGAACGACGCGGGCAGCCGTCCCGGAAACTTCATCAGCCTGCCGAACCAGACCGTGGACCGGGAAGGCAATATCAGCGTTCCCTATGCGGGCAAGATTCGCGCCACCGGCCGCAATGTCGAGGATGTGCAGAGCGAAATCGAGGAACGGCTCGCCAACCGCGCCATCGAGCCGCAGGTTCTTATCACCAAGATTTCCAGCCGCTCCGCACAGGCTTCCGTGCTGGGCGATGTCAAGGAACCGACGAAGGTTCAGCTTTCGGAAGCGGGCGATCGGGTTCTCGACGTCATCTCCTATGCAAAGGGCCTCAGCGCCCCGAATATCGAATCCTATGTCACGTTGATCCGTCGCGGCAAGACCGCCCGCGTCAACTACAACCACCTCGTCAGCACGCCGTCCGAAAACATCTATGTGGTTCCGGGCGACACGATCATGGTGGAGCGTGAGCGCCGCACTTATCTTGCTTTCGGCGCTTCGGGCCTCAACGGACGTTTCGAGTTCGAGGATGCCGATCTCAAGCTTTCGGATGCACTCGGCAAAGCGGGTGGACTGCTCGATTCCCGTGCCGACCCGGCTCAGGTCTATGTCTATCGTATCGTCAAGCGCGATCTTCTCGTGAAGCTCGGCATCAATACGTCCAAGTTCCCCGGACAGGACGTTCCAGTCATCTTCCGCGCCAATCTGCGCGATCCGTCGACCTTCTTCGCCGCTACGAAGTTCCCGATGCAGGATCGCGACATCATCTATGTCACCAACTCGCAGGCCACCGAACTTTACAAGTTCCTGGATCTCGTCGGCTCCGTACCGGCAACGACGGGCAATGTCGCCGAGGACGTGCTGGCAACCCGCAACGCCATCCGGGCCTTCTAATCGGCGGCTTCTCGCCGTTCATACCAAAGCCGCCCCGTAAACGAGGCGGCTTTTTTCCTTGGCCGGAACCAGCGGCGAAACGGGGACATGATCAAGCATTGCCTGGGGCATGAACCGAAACCGCCTGCCTCCTGAGAGGCAAGCGATATAGCGACGGTCATTGTCGCCGCCATTACAAAAGTTTAAGGTGATTTCGCAGCGCATTGGGTGTCTTGTGGGGGAAAGCTGCTCCCAAGGCTTACCGCACATGTTCGGGAAACATGTATCGCTCTCATTACGCGGAATCGTCAGATGAAACGTTTCTGGACCGCTCTCAGCGTTCTTGCCATCGCAGCCGCCGGTGCCTGGTATTTCAAGGATCGCCTGCCGCTCGATCAAGTCCCCTATATCAAGCAATTTGCCAGCGTGTCTCCCAGGGCCGACGCCGAAACGGCGACGCAGTCCTCCCAAAGCGGCCAACCAGCCCGGCAGCAGGGACAAAAACAGGGTGGAGGGCGGCGCAATGGCGGGCCACCCACCGTCAGCACCATCGCCGTCGGCAAGGCGACGTTGCCAATGGATGCAACGGCGACGGGCTGGGCCGTTGCGGCCGACATCACCAATATCGCGCCGCTTCAGGCCGGCCTCGTCATGGAAATCGAGGCGAAGGACGGTCAGCATATCAAGGCGGGCGACCTTATCCTCAAGATGGACGACCGCATCGCCCGCGCCGCTGTCGACAAGGACAAGGCCAATATCGCCGCCGATCAGGCAACGCTGGAGCAGACGGAGGCCGCCTTCCAGCGCGCCGCCAATCTCGTCAAGCAGAGCGCGGAATCCCAGCAGGTGCTGGATCAGGCAAGGGCGGCGCGGGATAGCGCCAGCGCCAAGATCGATGCCGACAAGGCAACGCTTGCCTCCGACCAGGTGACGTTCGAGCACATGGAAATCCGTGCCCCCTTCGATGGGCGGCTCGGTGATATCAGTGTCAGCCCCGGCGCCTATCTCAGCGCCGGCGTCAATATCGTGACGATCACCAAATACGATCCGATTTCGGTCAGTTTCCGGCTCTCTCAGCGCTATCTGCCGCAATTGCGAGAAGGCGTGGCGAAGAATACCGCAGTCGATGTCGACCCCGCGGCGACGGGGGGCGAACCGATGAGCGGCGTGCTGCGGTTCTATGACAATACGGTGGACCAGACCTCCGGCACGGTGCTGGCCAAGGCGGAATTCAAGAACGATCGCGGTCTTTTATGGCCAGGCCAGTCCGTCAATGTCACCGCGCACTTCGTTTCGGACGATGAAATGATCGTCGTACCGACGGTTGCCGTGCGGCCGGGACCGAAGGGCAATTTCGTCTATACCGTCGATAGCGAGCATCATGCCCATATGACGCCGGTGGAAGTCGCCCGCTCGAATGGCGATCTTACCGCCATCGCAAGCGGTCTCAATGGCGGCGAGCATGTGATTATCGAGGGTCAATCCGAACTTGCCGACGGCCAGTTCGTGGTCGAGCAATTTTCCGACAAGGGCGGTGCGGCCGGCAATCTGGCCGCCAATATTCCGCAGGAAAAGGTTGGCGACCAATGATCCCGAATTTCTGCATCAACCGGCCCGTCGCCACCACGCTCCTCGCCATCGGCCTGGTGCTGGCCGGGCTTGCCGGCTTCCGCCTGCTGCCCGTCGCCGCCCTGCCGAAGGTGGATTTCCCGACGATCAACGTTTCCTCGTCGCTTTCCGGCGCTTCGCCGCAAACCATGGCCACATCGGTCACCACACCGCTGGTCAAGCAATTCGAGACCATTCCCGGCGTCAGCGAAATCAGCGCCACGAATACGCTCGGCAACAGCTCGATCGTGCTGCAGTTCGATCTTAACCGCGATATCGATGCAGCGGCGGCCGATGTGCAGGCCGCGATTTCCCGCGCACAACGGCAATTGCCGAGCAACATGACGACAACACCGAGCTATCGCAAGACCAACCCGGCCGATGCACCGGTGCTGCTGCTGGCCGTCAACAGCAAGGAGATGCCGACCAGCAAGGTGGACGAAATCGCCGAGAACATCATTTCTCCGCTTCTTTCCACCATATCGGGCGTCGCGCAGGTGAGCATCTATGGCGCGCAGACCTATGCGGTGCGTATCGGCCTCGATCCGACCCAGCTTCAGGCAAGAGGGCTCGGCGTCGACACCGTCACCACGGCCATAGCCCAGGCGAATAATCAGGTGCCCGTCGGGGCTTTGCAGAACGACAATCAGCGCCTGACGATCGAGGCCGATACCCAGCGCACCAATGCGGCCGCCTTCCGCTCGCTGGTCGTCTCGACGAACAATGGCGCGCCGATCCATCTCGGCGATATCGCCAATGTCACCGACAGCATCGACAACACCAATGCCGGCAGCTGGTTCGACGGTGAACAGGCCATCGTTCTCGCCGTCCAGCGTCAACCGGACGCCAATACGGTCGACGTGGTGGACGCCATCAAAGCCAAGCTGCCGGCGCTTCACCAGCAATTGCCGCCTTCGGTCAATATCAACGTCATGAATGACGCCTCGACCGCCATCAAGGACGCGATTTCGGACGTGCAGTTCACACTGTTTCTCACCATCGGGCTGGTGGTTGCGGTCATCTATCTCTTCACCGGGCACCTGACGGCGACCGTCATTCCGGGTCTTGCAGTCCCCCTGTCTCTCATCACCGCCTTCGGCATGATGTATGTTCTGGGCTACAGCATCGACAATATCTCGCTGCTCGGTCTGACACTTTCGGTGGGGCTGGTGGTGGACGATGCCATCGTCATGCTGGAAAACATCCTGCGCCTGCATGAAAAAGGCCTGCCCATGCGCGAAGCGGCCCTTCAGGGCGCGGCAGAGGTCAGCAGCACCATTCTCTCCATGTCCATCTCGCTGGTGGCCGTCTTCATCCCCATCCTGTTGATGGGCGGCGTCATCGGCAGGCTCTTCAACGAGTTCGGCATGGTCGTCACGCTCGCGATCATGGCCTCGGCGCTGGTCTCGCTGACGGTGACGCCTATGCTCGCTTCGCGCCTCTCCGGCCACTCCTCCAGACCACCGGCGATCATCCGCTGGTTCGATGCGGGTTTCGAACGCACGCTGCGCGCCTATGGCAGCGCCGTCGGCTGGTGCCTTTCCCATCGCCGCATCGTTTTGGCATCGTTTCTCGCCTCGGTCGCGGCATCGCTCTATCTCTTCGAAACGCTGCCCTCCAGCTTCTTTCCCCAGGAAGATATCGGCCGTCTTTCGGTTTCGACGCAGGCGCGTGAGGATATTTCCTATACGGCGATGCGCGATCTCCAGGCTCAGGTCGCCGATCAGATCCGCAAGAATCCGGCCGTGGTGCACGTCACCTCCATAGTTGGCGGCAATTCCCGCAATCCGCTGAACAACGGCTCGATGTTCGTTGAGCTGAAGCCTAAGGAAGAGCGCGCGCCGCTCAGCCAGGTGCTGGCGGAACTGGGGCAGGCCACATCGAAGGTGGCGGGCATCCGCACCTATATCAATCCACAGCAGAGCCTGCGTTTCGGCGGGCGCAGCTCCGCCAGCCAATACCAGCTCGTCGTTCAGGGGCTGAATGCCGATACGACCAATGAATGGTCGAACAAGCTGATGGAAGCGATGCGCCGCGACCACACCTTCACCTCCGTCACCTCAGATGCCCAGAACGGCGCGATCGCCGCGACGATTTCCGTCGACCCGGAAAAGGCGGCTGCCTTCGGCATCACCAACGACCAGTTGCGCAAGACGCTGGAAATGTCCTTTGGCGGTTATACGGCGGCACAGATCCAGTCCACCGGCGACAGTTACGACGTGATTGTGGAATTCGACAGCTCGAAACCGTGGAATGATGATTTCCTCAGCGATATCAACATTCTTTCGGCAAAATCGGGCGTTCTGGTTCCGCTTTCAAACTTCGCCAGCCTCACCCGTACGCAGGCGCCTGTCACCATCAACCAGACGGGCCAGCTCGTCTCCACCACCATCTCCTTCAACCTGCCGGACGGCGTGGCGCTTTCCGATGCCACAAGCCGGATCGATCAGATCAAGAGCACGATAGGCCTGCCGCAGGATGTCTTCACCAGCTATGGCGGCACGGCGGCGATCTTCCAGCAGAGCCAGGGCAATACCGGCCTCCTCATTCTGGCGGCGGTGCTGACCATTTATGTGGTTCTCGGCGTGCTTTACGAGAGCTTCATCCATCCGCTGACCATCCTCTCCGGCCTGCCGGCGGCGGCCTTCGGCGCACTGGTGGCGCTGAAGGTGATGGGCATGGATTTCTCGATCATCGCGCTGATCGGCCTGCTGATGCTGATCGGCATCGTCAAGAAAAACGCGATCATGATGATCGATGTCGCGGTGGAACTGATACGCGAAAAGGCCGAGCCGCCCACAACCGCCATTCACGAGGCCTGCGTGCGCCGGTTCCGGCCGATCATGATGACAACCTTCTGCGCGCTGCTTGGGGCGCTTCCCATCGCACTCGGCTCGGGCGCAAGTTCGGAACTGCGCCAGCCGCTCGGCGTCGCCGTGGTCGGCGGCCTTATCGTGTCGCAATTGCTGACGCTGTTCATCACCCCCGTTATCTTCGTGGAAATGGACCGGTTCGGCCACTTCCTCACCGGGCTGTTTTCCCGCAAGAAATCAGCCGGGAAGCACGCCGAGCCGCAAAAGCCGGAGGGCGAAGGCGAACCTGATTCCGTCGCTGCCTAGATCGTTTTTGATTTTACGCCTTGTCCGGACGTAAAAGCGTTCCACTTTTACTGGAAACGCTCTAACGCAGATTTCCGAGGCGCTTCAGCGCCTCGGAAAAACCCGCCGCCTGCAACTGGAACGACACCGTGCGGCCCTGCAGATCGGGGGCTTCGATCGTCAATGTCTTTCCCGCCTCAAGCGCCGAGACAAGCTCGACAAAGGGCGTGAAGGACACGATGCAGCCGACGGGCAGGCAGGTGCTAACCTGCACTTCCTGCAGCCGCACAGTTCCGGATTTCACCGAAAACAACTTTGTGACGGCAAGGCCGAAAGGCATGACGATGGTGCCGGACAATTTGTCAGGCATTTTCGGATCATCAATCCGGAATTCGACAGAGACGACAAGCTTGCGGGTTTTCTCCTCAAGCTGGACCTGGGCTATGGCGCAGGCCGGCTTTTCCGCCGCCACTGGCGCGTTCGGGTCGGCCTCGTCCTTTTTTGCTGGCGCCGCGCAGGCGAGTTGCCAGCTTCCATAAACCTCGTGCATGAGCCCAGCAACCTTCGCTGCCTCCTGCGCAAGCGCACTCGCTGCAACATTGGCGGAAAGGAAGGCAGCGAGGGCTGTCTTCCCAACCAAGTTTTGACAACGCCTCATCAAAAACGGACTCCCAGTTCGGCAGAGGCGGATTGATCCAGCATGCCTGCTCCGAAAACAGCGCCATAACGGAATGTCAAAGTGGCGGCGGGATTGAGGTCGTAGCGCAGTCCCAGATTGATCAACGCCGCATCCTGCGCCATCGCCGCACTTGTAACAGAAAAGCCTTGGCCACCCGTGTAGAACAAGGTGTTCTCAACCGCCGGATCGCCATAGGCATGACGCCAGCCGATATCGAACATCGCCTGCCCAGCCATACCCTCAAATGCGATATCACGGCTGAAACGCGCACCAAGCGTTGAATAAAGCTGGTCATGGCTGGCAGAGCCGGAAGAAACGGCGGCCATGCCGCCCTTCTCGCCGAAGGCATCCGTCTTCGTATTCACATAACTGATATTGGCGTAGGGTTCGAACTGGACGAGATCAAAATCGAAACGCCAGGCTGCCTCAGCAAAGACTTGGGTGGTGGAGGCGTCATAGCCAGCGGCCAGATTTTCCTGCAATGTCGAAAACGACACCGCCCGGCGGGTTTCGACGTCCTGAAATGCGTGAATAGCTCCAAAGCGCAGCGAGGCCGGGCCAATTGCCGCGCCCGCATAGGCAGCCGCATAATAGCTGTCCACATCTGCTGACGCCAAAAAAGACTTCTGGCTGATGACATCACGGCCATAACCGGCAGCAACACCGGTGCGCCAACCGTCGCCCCAATCACCATCGAGACCAAAAAAGACGCCGCCACCCTTCATACTGACCGACGAGCCGTTGCCATCGCCATCGATATGTCCGCGCGACCCGAAACCATTTGACCAGAAAGTGAGGGAGCCTTCATCGATATTCATCGGATCCGATACCCCCGCCCTTTCGACAGCCGGCAGGATCGGGCGCGCATCGATACCCTTGAACGCGCTGCGCAACCGGTTGAGAATGACATCACGGGTCAACTGACTGCGATTTATCAATGCCATCGCAAGTGAAGGATGCAGTTCACCGGCAAGCTGTGAGAAGGCTGATTGGGTTTCGTCTGACTGGAGAAACACCGCCGTCTGATAAAGCGGTGAGGCATCCCCGCTCGCCTCAACAGCCCTCGCGGCGCTGCGTGCGTTTTCCGTCAAAGTCGCCGCGGCAAGAAGCCCGGGTTCGGGCGATACACGGTTGAAAGAGAGATAGGCTTTGCTGTTATCGGCGCTTTTTGTGACGCCGACGATCAGGTAGGCGAAATTTTCGTCCACGCTGGAAAATGCGCCGCTAATGCCGCCGGTTGCCGTCAGGATCGCATATGGGGTGCCGAGACTATAGGCCGAAGGGCTCGACAGCGGTGTGACGACGAGACTGACATTGTTACCGATGGTAATAGCGCCATTGATATCAAGCCTGTCGGAACTGCCTGATGCGTCGATTTCGACGGCATAGGCCGAACCGCTGGCGAATGTCACATCGCCCGTGGAGGTGAGCGTGCCGATGGAATTGCCAGGCGAAAGCGTGCCGCCGGAAGCAACGGTCAGGCCGCCGATGGTGCCGGAACCGCCAAGCACCGCACCGCTGCCGACGGTCACCATGCTTGCGAGTGAGCCGTTGACGCTTAGCTTGCCCGAGGAAACCTCGGTTACGCCCGAATAGGTGCTTTTTCCGGTCAGGACGAGATTGCCATCTCCCGTTTTTTTAAGGGTGCCGGTGCCGCTGATGCTATTGAATAGCGTGCCCGCGCCATCGATAACGAGCTGCGCATCATTGGCAATGCCGCCGGAGCCGAAACTTCCCGCCGTGCCCCTCAGCGTACCACTCGAAATTGTGGTGCCGCCGGAATAGCTGTTATTGCCCGAAAGTGTTGTGACGCCGGCCTCTGCCACCACCCTGCCCGTCCCCGAAATATCGGCGGTTAGAAGATAGCCGGTCTCGGAATGATTAAAGACGATGCTGCCATTGCCGGCGCCAAAGCTTATGGTCCGCGCATCCACGGCACCGGCCGAACGCGCCGTCTGACCCGCCGCCGCCCCGATGTTCAAAACCCCCGTGGAACCAGCCGACATGGCGATGATGATGGTGGGCGTGGCGATGGATGCGCCGCCTGTCACCTCCAGCGCCCCGGTTCCGGAACCGCCGATGACCATCCCCGCGCCCACCGTGGCCCGTGATCCAACGCCGGTTACCAGAACAGTGCCGTCCGCTCCGGTTTTACTGGCAACATAAAGGTTATGTGCATCGAGTGACGCGCCATTCGTCACCGTCAGGCTGCCGGAACCGCCAAAGCCGACATAAATCGCGCCGGAACCGGGCGCAGCGGAAGCGGCTGTAACGGTCGAGCCCGCGCCGGTGACGGTCAGCGTGCCGGAGGAGCCGTCGATATTGCCAAGCACGATATTCGCCGCCCGGATACCACCGCCAGCACTGACCGTGGCGTTTCCGGTTGCTCCTTTGTCATAGCCGACGAAAAACTCTCCGGTCATCGTCCAGCGGGATCCGTCGCCGGCCACGGCGACGGTCGAATTGGAACCATTTCGCTCCCCAACATATCCATCGTCGCTAAACACCGCACCTCCAGCCTCGATCGCCGCCGAGCCGTTGCCCGAATGACCGACGGCTAAATCGCTTTTGCTCCGCAAGATGCTTCCATCACCAGCGATGCGGATTGAGCCGGTCGCGCCGGCATTTTCGCCGAGAACGACATATCCGGCATCGACACGGCCACCGCCGGTGACAACCAGGGAGCCCGCGCCGTTCTCGCCTACCACCATGTCATCCTTCACGGACCACAGGGAACGCTCACCATCGACGACGGCCTCACCGGTTGCCCCGGCAGCGGAAGCGAGACGCGCTCTGGCGCTGTCTACGGAACCGCCCGCCGTAATGTTAAGCGTTCCGTTGCCAATCTCCAGATCGTCGGTCGACCAGCTGGAACTATCCCCGGTCACCGTTGCCGAACTGGCCGATTGGAAGCCGATAACGGCGTCGCCGCTTTTGACCTTTCCGGCGGCCTCAACCAGAAGCGTCCCCGCTCCGCCATCGCCGATCTTCAGCCCCCCATCGCTTTGCAATAACGAACCACGACCGCTGACCTTCACTCCACTTCCGCCCGCCGAATCCAGACTGGCGATGACAGTCGTCCGATTGATAACAGTACCGCCGCCCGAAATCGTCAGAGTGCCGACACCGGCTTCGCCGATCACCATCTCGTCCGATGTCACCCAGCGGCTGTCGGCGCCGGAGACAATAGCGACGCCATGGGAGCCCACATCGTCGCCGATGACGCTGTTCACGCTTTTCAGCGTGCTGCCTGCCAAAACCTTGAGGCTGCCTGTGAGGCCGGTCGCAAGCGAAGTCCCGTTGCCGTAACCGACAATAATAGTATTGGAACTGGAGAGGCTGGATGAATTATCAAGCGTGAGGGAGCCGTTTCCTGTCCCGAATCCGCCTATGTGGATGTCGCCCGACGCCGCCCTTGTACCATTCGACAGAACAAGAGTTCCCGTGCCGTTACCACCGATGGAAAGAAGATTGCTGTTACTCCAGGTCGCGCTGGAAAAAGTTGCCGTACCGGAGACCCCATCCGTTAGACCAAGGTAGAACGATTTCGTATCCAGTGAACCACGGACCACAAGCGTACCGTTGCCACCGGCGCCGAGGCCGACCGACAATCCGCCAATGCTTCCGCTGTTGCCGATCGTTATCGCCGGCCCCAAACTATCGACGATGGCGTCATCGTCCGCATTCGGCACGCGCTGCGTTGGCCCCCAGTTCGTGGCGGTGAACCAGTCACCTCCATCAGGCCCCGTCCAGCGCAGCGTTTCCGCCACGGCGACATGTGCCGGGACCATTGAAAGCAACAGGACAAGAAGACCCTTTGCGTCGAGAATGACGACTTTGCGTCGTGGCTCCTGACCTGTCCCCGCTATCGGACGGCTTTCGCCTTCCAGGACATGGCAGAAACAAGCGGACATTCACTCTCCCTTACCCGCACAGACGGCGGCCTTCGATCCGACGAATCACCGTTCGCGCGTAAAGGTAAACTAGGCCGGTTTGGAAGATATTTTCCAGTATGAAGAGCGTAAAATGTCGTTTTTACTGACTGAATAAATATAAACGGAGCGCGATGGCGCGCTCCGTGAAATATTTCAGAAGGCGGCTGGAGTAACATTGTCTCGCCGGAAGCCGGAAGGCAAACCGGCAGCGTCTGTTACTGCCGCGAAAACCTTCCAAAGGCTCCGCCCGAAAAGCACAGCGGGTCCCCGTCGCGATGGGCGGCGCGCAGCACCTCGCCGACGATGATGGTGTGGTCGCCCGCATCGTGGGACGCTGCCTGACGGCATTCGAACCGGGCAAGCGTGCCGGGAATGACGGGAACGCCCTCGTCATTCATTTCCCAGTCGAGATCGTCGAAAGCGCGGCCATTGCGGGTGAAGCGGGCGCTTAGCACATCCTGATCGGCGCTCAGCACGTGGATGGCGAAATGGGTTGCACCGCTGAAGGCCTGATAACGCGACGAGCTTTTGGCCGGCGACCACAGCACCAGCGGCGGATCGAGCGACACAGACGCAAAGCTGTTGACCGTCATGCCGATCGGCCCTTCCGGCGTCGTGGCGGTCACCACCGTCACACCTGTCGTGAAAGCGCCGAGCGCATTGCGGAAGCTGCGGCTGTTTTCGCCGCCGGGAACGAATACATGCTCATTGGGCATTTTGATCGCCTCTGCCACTGTCATCACGGCACCTCTTTTCCAATCGCAAGGGTGTAGAGTTCGAACCAGGTCTGGCGGTCCATCGTCACGTTGAGCGCATCGGCCGCCGTTCTGATACGCTCGATATTGTTGGTGCCGAGCACAGGCACGATTTTGGCCGGATGCCGCAAAAGCCAGGCGATCGCCACTGCCGTGGCATCCACGCCCTGCTCCTTGCCGATGCGCTGCAAGGCGGCCATGGTGCCGCCATGAGCACCGGAGAACAGCGAGCCTCCGCCAAGCGGCGACCATGCCATTGGAGAAACGCGCTTTTCCTGCAGGAAGGCCAGATCGCCATTGGTGAAGCAATCCGTGGCAAGAAGGCTCATTTCGATCTGGTTGGTCACGAGCCGGTTACTCATCGCCGATTGCAGCAGGGAGAAATCCCACGGGCGGAAGTTGGAGACGCCGACGGCCTTGACCTTGCCGGATGCCACCAGCGCATCGAGCGCCTTGCCGGTTTCTTCCGCATCGATCAACGGATCGGGACGATGAATGAGCAGCAGATCAACGTGATCCGTACCCATGTCGCGAAGCGACGCCTCGACCGAGGCGTTGATGTGGCCGGCCGTCGTGTCGTAATGTTTGACACGGGCGGCGGCGTGACGGCCTGCGGGTGCAACGATGCCGCATTTGGTGACGATTTCTATTCTGTCACGCAGCCCCGGAGCGGCTTTCAGGCCGGCACCCAGAATGGCTTCCGCCGTGTATCCGCCGTAAATATCGGCCTGATCCATGGTCGTGATGCCCTGCGCGAGGCAAGCCTCGATCTTGGCCTGCACGTGGGCGGGCGAGGTATCGGCATCGTCGCCTATGCGCCACATGCCGTAGACGATGCGGCTGAGTTCGAGTTTGTCGGAAAGAGCGATGCGTTCCATCAGTGGCGTTCCCCTTTGCCGAGCGGCGTGGCCGGCGTTTCAGAAGGCACCCGGCCATAGGCATGCGGCAGGGAGCAGGTTTTCATCTGCGGCAGAACCTTGGTGCCGAAGTGCTCCGCCTCATCGAGATGCGGATAACCGGAAAGGATGAAGGCGCGAATGCCCATCTTCTGGTATTCTTCCAGCGCCGAAAGCACCTTGTCGGTGGAACCGACCAGCGCCGCACCGCAGCCCGAACGCGCCCGGCCGATGCCGGTCCACAGATTGGGTTCGACATAACCGAACTTGTCGGCGAGTTCGCGGGCACGCGCCTGATGCGATACGCCGAGCGAGCCGCTGTCATGCGCGCGGTTGCGGATCAGTTGCCCATATTCGTCATCGAGCTTCGAGACAAGATGCTCGGCATATTCGCGGGCTTCCTGTTCGGTATCGCGCACCACCATATGGACACGCAGGCCGTAATCCAGCGTGCGGCCATGGGCGGCGGCGCGTTCATTTGCGGCACGCATGCGGTCTGCAAGCTGGTCCTTCGTTTCCGGCCACATCAGATAGACGTCGCATTGCGCGCCGCAGAGTTCGAGCGCATCCGGCGAATAGCCACCGAAATAAAGGAGCGGTCCGCCATTCTGCTGGTAGGGTCTTGCCGGCTCGGTGGAGACGCCTTTGAACTGGTAGATTTCCCCGTCATGGTCGATGGTGTCGCGCGTCCAGGCCTGGCGCAGAATCTCAACGACCTCATGGCTGCGCTTGTAGCGAAACGCGCTATCGGCCACTTCGCCAGGGAAATCCGAGCTGATGACGTTGAGCGTCAGGCGGCCTTTCAGCATGTGGTCGAGCGTCGCCACCGTGCGCGCCAGCATGATCGGCTGCATCTCGCCGCAGCGGATAGCAGCAAGAAAATTGATGCGGTCGCTGATCGGCGCACAGCCGGCGACGAAGCTCAGCGTATCCTGCCCGACCTGATAGGATGAAGGGCAGAGAATGTTGCGAAAACCGAGTTCTTCGGCCTTTTTGACGATATTCGAACAATGCTCGAAACTGGAGCGCAGGCTGCCATCCGGCACGCCAAGATAGGCGTAGTCATCGGAACACAAAGCGGAAAACCAGGAGACCTCGGCAGCATCGAGATCAGCGGATGTAACGGGTACGACGGTCATGCAATTCCTCCTCAGGGCCGCTCTCGTTTTTCTTGCATAACATCAAGAAATATGTAAATCAATGATGTATCAATTTTTGTTTCGGGGGAGGAAACGGCATATGAAACACACTGGCGGCAGCCTGCCAATGTATATGCAGATCGCGGAAATGCTTGTGCGCGAAGTGGCGGCGGGCCGGCTGATCGATGGCGAGAAGCTCGCGCCGGAGCGCGATATGGCGGCCGACCTCGGCATCGCCGTTGGCACGCTTCGCAAGTCGCTCGCCGAATTGCAGGAGCGCGGCCTGCTGGAGCGGGTGCAGGGCTCAGGCAACTACATTCGCGCCGTCAGCGATCCGCAAAGCGTCTACGCCTTCTTCCGGCTTGAACTGATCGAGGGCGGCGGCCTGCCGACGGCGGAGGTTCTGGATGTGGCCCGCCTTGCCAAGCCCGCCGACCTGCCCGCCTTCGGCACATCGACCGAAGGACACAGGATTCGCCGCCTGCGGCGCATTGCCGGCAAACCGGCGGCCATCGAAGAAATCTGGCTGGACGGTTCTTACGTCGACACCATCGCCATCGAGAACATGTCCGAATCCCTCTATCTCTATTACCGCACCCGCCTCAACCTCTGGATATCGAAGGCGGAAGATCGCATCGATCTCGGCGAAGTACCCGAATGGACACCCGAGGCCTTCGGTCAGAAATCAGGCGCGCTGGTGCCGCGGGTGTTGCGTCTGAGCCAAGCGCAGGACGGTGCGGTGGCCGAAGTTTCATGGACCTGGTTCGATCATACCGTTGCCCGATACGTTTCTCGCATACGTTGAGACTACACAAAATTCGCGTGGTCCAGATGAACGGAGAAATTTGACGGCAAGCAAGCAAGCAGCGGCCTGTCCTGCGGGCAGTTTTGCGACTATATTTCTTTAAATCAATGACTTAATAGTTTTTGATTTCTGTCAGAAATAAAATTGATACACTATTGATTTCCTTTTTTTGAAAGGTAATATCAAGTCCTCAGGGAGACAGGCGTTTTTCGCCATCCCACGATATCGCCAGACAATCGGGATCGATTTTCGACGATGCGATGCGTGGAACTTGAAGGTTGATACCGGCAATGGCGTCCATCCGAATTCTGGACGCGCCGGTCGTGAGGAGGAAAATATGGCTTCGGTCAGCCTGCGCAAGCTGGACAAGAGTTACGGTGCGCTTCGCATCGTCAAGGGCATAGACCTTGAAATCAACGATGGCGAATTCGTCGTGTTCGTCGGCCCTTCCGGCTGCGGCAAATCGACGACGCTGCGCATGGTCGCCGGGCTTGAAAGCATTACCGGCGGCGAAGTGAAGATCGGCGACCGCGTCGTCAACCGGCTGCCGCCGCGCGAGCGTGACATCGCCATGGTCTTTCAGGACTATGCGCTTTATCCGCACAAGACGGTGCGCGAAAATATGGGTTTCAGCCTGAAGGTACGCGGTGTCAGCGCCTCCCAGGCCAATGCCAGTATCGATGAAGCCGCGAAGATGCTCGGTATCGAGCACCTCCTCGACCGTCGGCCCGGACAGCTTTCCGGCGGCCAGCGCCAGCGTGTTGCCATGGGTCGCGCCATCGTGCGCCGCCCGCAGGTGTTTCTGTTCGACGAGCCGCTTTCCAACCTCGACGCCAAGCTGCGCGGACAGGTGCGCACGGAAATCAAGCGGCTGCACCAGCAGCTCGGCACGACCATCATCTACGTTACCCATGACCAGGTGGAGGCCATGACGCTGGCCGACCGCATCGTCATCCTGCGGGGCGGCGATATCGAGCAGGTCGGCACGCCGGACGAGGTCTATAACCGTCCGGAAAGCGTCTTCGTCGGCGGCTTCGTCGGCGCGCCGGCGATGAACTTCGCCCGCGCAAAGGTGAGCGGCGACCGGCTGGCATTTTCCGACGGCAATTCCCTGCCGATGGCAGCCATCCGGCCATCCCGCGAAACGGGTCTCGAAGGGCGCGAAGTCATTGTCGGCATTCGCCCGGAACATTTCGGCCCCGTCGAGGGCTTCGACACGCAGCTTGCGGTCAAGGTGCAGGTAGTGGAACCGCTGGGCTCGGACACGCTCGTCCATTTCAGCCTTGGCGATGCGGCGCTGACCGCACGCATGCCGCCGCATCTGCGGCCTGCGCCGAATGAGGAACTGAAGATCGGCGTCGATCCGTCCAAGGTCCATCTTTTCGACGCCGCGACGGAACGCTCGATTCACTGATCGCCGGGCGAGGAAACGCTGCGGCCAACAGGTTTAATAACGGGAGGAACACATGACATTTAAAACCATCAAGGGCAAAGCCCTCATGGGTGCCGCGCTCTGCGCAACCATGCTCGCCTTTTCGGGACAGGCCTTTGCCGATGCCGAACTGAAGATCTTCGTTTCCAGCCAGCATCAGCCGGATGTCTGGCGCAAGGCGCTCGATCAATATGAGGCCAAGACGCCCGGCGTGAAGGTTGTCATCGAGACCGGCGGCAACACCTCGGAAATGCAGGCGCAATATCTAAACACCGTGATGTCGGCCAAGGATTCGAGCCTTGACGTGCTGATGCTCGACGTCATCCGCCCCGCGCAATTCGCCACGGCTGGCTGGACAAGCGATTTCTCCGGCAAGGACATGTCGGCCTATCTGCCGACCTATGCCGAAGCCAACACGGTGGACGGCAAGATCGTGGCGCTGCCCGCCTTTGCCGATTCCATGTTCCTTTATTACCGCAAGGACCTGCTCGAAAAATACGGCATCAAGCCGCCAACCACCTGGGACGAGCTGAAGGAAGCCTCCAAGAAGGTGATGGAGGGTGAAAAGAACCCCGAGCTTCAGGGCCTGTCCTTCCAGGGCAAGGCGATCGAAGGCGCTGTCTGCACCTTCCTCCTGCCCTATTGGAGCGAAGGCAAGTCGCTGGTTGAAAACGGCAAACTGAATTTCGACAACAAGGCGGCGGTGGATTCGCTGAAGCTCTGGAAGAGCTTCGTGGACGAAGGCATTTCCAAAAAGAACATTTCGGAAGTGGCGACCGACGACACCCGCAAGGAATTCCAGGCAGGTAAAGTGCTCTTCGCGGTCAACTGGTCCTATGCCTGGACCCATTTCCAGGGCAAGGAATCGCAGGTGAACGACAAGGTTGGCGTCGCCCGCCTGCCGGCCGTCAAGGGCGGCGAGCAGACGACCTGCCTCGGCGGCTGGGAATTCGGCGTTTCCGCCTATTCCAAGCAGCAGGAGGAAGCCAAGAAGCTGGTGGAATATCTCTCCGGTCAGGATGTTTCGAAGTTCATGGCCATCAACGCCGCGCTTCTGCCCACCTATGCCGCACTATACAAGGATGCTGAGGTAACCAAGACGATCCCGTGGTTCGCGGATGCCCTGCCCGTCGTCGAGACTGCCAAGGCCCGCCCCGTGACGCCGCGTTACAACGAGGTCAGCGAAACCATCCGCACCACCGTCAACGGCGTGCTTGCCGGCGTCATGACGCCGGAGGATGGCGCAAAGCAGATGGAAAGCCGTCTGCGGCGCGTTCTGCGCTAAGCTTTGGGCCGGAAAGCGGCATGCCTGCCATGCCCTTTCCGGCCGCTTCGACTGACAGGAATAAGGCCGCCTGAAGGGCGCGATTAACGGGCCGGGTAGAACCGGTCCGCTCGGGAGACGACGACGTGAATCCAGTTGCGGGAGTGGCAGACGTGACAATGCCGGAAAGAACCATGGTTCGGGTGGACGAGAAACCGCAGCCGCGCTGGACGCGGTGGCTCGATCTCGGCGACCGGCCGCTGGCCGTGCTTCTCTTGGCGCCGGCGGCGATCCTGCTGTCGCTCATCATCGTCTATCCGGTGGCGTGGCTCGTCTACACATCGTTTTTCAGCCTTTCGCTGACGTCGGGCCTGCCGGCGGAATTCATCGGCTTTGAAAACTACACGGCGATGTTCGACGACCCGATCTTCTGGGAAACGACCTGGAACACGGTGCTGATCACGCTGATCACCGTTCCCGGCGCGCTCATCATGGGCCTTGGCCTCGCACTGCTCGCCAACCTGCCTTTTTCCATGCAGTGGCCGATGCGGCTTTCGCTGCTGATCCCGTGGGCGCTGCCGCTGTCCTTTGCCGGCCTCATCTTCGCATGGTTTTTCCATTACGAATATGGCGTGGTCAATGATGTGCTCAACCGTTTCGGCTTCGAAGGGATCATCTGGTTCAATTCGCCGAACTGGGCTTTTGCGGCCATCTGCCTGACCATCATCTGGAAGACATCCTCCTTCATGGCGCTGATGATCCTTGCCGGCCTGCAGACCATTCCGCGTTCGCTCTACGAGGCGGCAGATGTGGATGGCGCCGGCAAAATCCGGCAATTCTTCGAGATCACCCTGCCGCTTCTCAAGCCCTCGATTGTCGTCGCGCTCATCTTCCGCACCATCACAGCGCTGCAGACCTTTGATATTCCTTACATGATGACCGGCGGCGGCCCCGGCACATCCACCACGACGCTTGCCATGTATATCCACCAGAACACCGTCTCCTTCCTCGATCTCGGTTACGGTTCGGCGCTGGCGGTCATGATGTTTGCGCTTTCCATGTGCGTCACCGCCGTTTATCTCCGCATTATCAGGACGAAGGACTGATCCCATGAGCACCGTTGCGAATTCCGGTCTGTCCTCCTTCTTTTCCGGCAAGCCGCTGCGCTTCATCGCGGCCTCCATTCTTCTGGTCAACGGCCTGTTTCCGGCGATCTGGATCCTTTTCACCTCGTTGAAGACCGAAGCAGAACTGACGGTCAAGCCAATCACCTGGTTTCCGCACGCGCCGACGTTGGCCAATTACATGCAGGCCTTTTCCGACCAGCCGCTGCATCTCTTCCTGTTCAACAGCTTCATGGTAGCGCTGCTTTCCACCGCCCTCACCATCCTGATTTCGGTGCTGGCGGCTTACGCGCTGGCGCGGCTGAACCTCAAATATCGTGCGCTGATCCTTTCGCTCATCATCGCCGTCTCCACCTTCCCCCTCGTCACGCTTCTGGTGCCGCTGTTCGAAATCATGCGCGCCTTGAACCTGCTCAACAGCTGGACGGCGCTGATCCTGCCCTACACGGTGCTGTCGCTGCCGGTCTGCACGCTGATGCTGGTCTCCTTCTTCGAAAGCATCCCGCGCGATCTCGAAAACGCCGCCATGATCGATGGTTGCACCCGCATCGGCGCGCTGTTCAAGGTCGTCGTGCCGCTCTGCGCGCCGGGCGTTTTCACCGCCGGAATCCTTGCCTTCGTGAATGCCTGGGATGAGTTCCTGCTGGCGCTTTCCTTCAATTCCAATCCGGCGCTCCGCACGCTTCCTGTCGGCATCCAGCTTTATCAGGGTGAATTCGCCTTCCCCTGGCCGGTCATCTCGGCGGCACTGGTGGTGGGTATCGTGCCGGTCGCCATCCTGATCGTCATCTTTCAGGAACGGGTTGTCTCCGGCCTCACCGCCGGCGGTCTCAAGGGCTAAACAGGTACAGTCATGCATTTCGAAAAGACCAAAGACGGCTTTGCGCTCACCATCGGCAACCGCACCGTACTTTCCCATTCATCCGAAAACCCGGCCTTCTTCGCCGGTTTCGGCAAGGAGAGGATGGATATGTATCGCGGCAACTTCGATATCGAGGACTACCTGATCGAACGAACCGCACTGCGCCATGCCGAGGTCAGCGGCGAGAGCATCACGCTCTCATCCGCGCCGGGACAGACACCGCGCCTTCGCCTGACGCTCGATGGCAGCGCGATGCGGCTAACGGCGCTGGATGACACCGTCAACCGCCTATGGCTGCGCGTCGTTGCGGAAACGGATGAGCACGTCTGGGGCGGCGGCGAGCAGATGTCCTATTTCGACATGCGCGGTCGCCGCTTTCCGCTGTGGACCTCCGAGCCGGGGGTCGGCCGCGACAAGACCACCGAGATCACCTTCAAGTCCGATGTCAGCGGCAAGGCGGGCGGTGATTATTACAATACCAACTACCCGCAGCCGACTTACCTGTCGTCGCGCAGATACGCCCTCCATGTGGAAACAAGCGCCTATTCGGTCTTCGATTTCCGCAACGGCGATTTCCACGAGATCGAAATCTGGGCCATACCCGAAAAGATCGAATTCTTCGCCGGCGATCATTTCACCGATATCGTTTCCGCCCTGTCGCTGCGGTTCGGACGCCAGCCGGAACTGCCGGAGTGGGTCTATAACGGTGCGATCATCGGGTTAAAGGACGGCGTCAACTCCTTTGCGCGACTGGAGAAAATCCGCGCGGCCGGAACGAAGGTGTCCGGCCTCTGGTGCGAAGACTGGGTGGGTCTTCGCCAGACATCCTTCGGCGCGCGCCTCTTCTGGGACTGGCAGGCGAATGACACGCGTTATCCGCATCTGCGCCAGAAGATCGCCGAGCTTTCCGATCAGGGCATCCGCTTTCTGGGTTATGTGAACCCCTATCTGTGTGTCGATGGCCCGCTGTTCCCGGTGGCCGAAAAAGCCGGTTATTTCGCCACTGACGCCGAGGGCAAGACGGCGCTGGTGGATTTCGGCGAGTTCGATTGCGGCGTGGTCGATTTCACCAATCCGGCCGCCGCCGACTGGTTCGCCGAGGAAATCATCGGCAAGAACATGCTCGATTTCGGCCTCTCCGGCTGGATGGCCGATTTCGGCGAATATCTGCCGATCGACATTACCCTTTCCAACGGTGTCGACGCCAAGCTGATGCACAATGCCTGGCCAACGCTCTGGGCCGAGGTCAACGCCAAGGCCGTCGAAAGTCGCGGCAAGACCGGCGAAGCGCTGTTCTTCATGCGCGCCGGCTTCACCGGTGTACAGGCCCATTGCCCACTGATCTGGGGCGGCGACCAGTCTGTCGACTTCTCCCGTCACGACGGTCTGGTCACCGTCATCTGCGGGGCGCTCTCCTCCGGCCTCATGGGCAATGCCTATCATCATTCCGATATTGGCGGTTACACCAGCCTGTTCGGCAATGTCAGAACCGCAGAACTCATCATGCGCTGGACGGAAATGGCCGCTTTCACGCCGGTCATGCGTACCCATGAGGGCAACCGGCCGCGCGACAATCTCCAGATCGATCAGGATGAGGCGGTTCTTGCCCATTTCGCCCGAATGACGTCCATCTATGTCGCGCTGGCCCCATATCTGAAATCGCTCTCGGCGGAAGCGGCCAGGACGGGCCTGCCGGTGCAGCGTCCGCTCTTTCTTCACTACGAGAATGACCGGCGGACGTATACCATTCAGGACTGCTATCTCTACGGGGCGGACATGCTTGTCGCACCCGTCTGGAAAGCGGGCGAAACGCAACGCTCGCTCTATCTTCCGGGCGACGGTGAATGGGTGCACCTGTGGAGCGGCGCGCATTATCCCGGCGGACAGGACGTCACAGTCGAAACGCCGCTCGGCGAGCCGGCGGCGTTCTATCGTGCAGATAGCAGCCATCGGCCGCTGTTTGAACAGCTTCGCACCATCGGCTGAAAGATAGCCGAGATCGTCCCTGCCATCACCCCGTCAGGCGGGGTGATGTGATGGCCTTTTTGAAAAGGGCGGTCATCGCCTCGCTTATGCCCTGTGACGGGCTGACCTCGAAGAACAGGCCCGGCGAAGCGCATTGCTGCATGCGTGCACCGATTTCCGGCTGAAATGGAGCGATCCAGCTATTGTACCAGCCATTGGTCGGCAGCGGCAGATAGGTGGTATAAAGCACGGCTATGCGGAAGCCTTTTTCCTTCAGCTTCGTGCAATATTTGATATCGATCGGTTCCTGGCAGCGGCCGCTGGTGGTTTTTTTGGTACAGGAGGATGGCTTGTAGCTGTCGCCGACGCCGTCTGACACGAAGAAGACGATCTTTTCGGGGCTCGCCGAACTTGCACCGGTGCCCGAAGAGCCGATCCTGTCGCCAATCTGGGTCAGTGCCCGGTCAAAATCTGTCTGCTGGTCGTTGTTGAAACCCTGCTTAGGGATCGACATCAGGTCGACTTCAGCGGCTTTCTTCTTCGCAGTCGCCAGATCCGAGGTCAAGGGAACGACTTCGAGCAGCTTCGTATCTTCCGCTTTCTCTCCGAAAGAGTAAACCGCCATACGATATTGATTGCTGCTTTTGCGCATGGACTTCGCCGTATCCATCAGGCTTGCCGTGGCCTGCGCCACCACATTGATGCGCGTCGTGACCCCGAGGCTTTTGGCTTTGTAGTAATAGCTGTTCTTATCCACCACCCCGTCTTTCACGATGTGACAGGCGAAAGCGCATTTGTCGCTCGTATTCGCAACCATCTTAGCAACGTCGGTTGGCGTCGCGCCGACACCCATCGAGGGGGTGTTATCCAGAAGGACATAGAAGTCGCTGAATGTTTCTGTCTCGTATTTTGCCGTCGCCTTGCCCGAAATGGTGATGAGATCCTCTCCGAGTATCCGTGAAAGCGTGGTGCCGACGGATGCCTTGAAGCTGACCGAGGATTCGATGGCGTTACCGTGTTTGATCACCGACACATCAAGAGACAGGAGCTTATAATCGGGATTGGCCCGCTCATTGCTTTCAAAGAATGCGGAGGCTTCGCTGCTGCCAAGCGAAATGACACCGTCACCCGACATTTCCTTTGCCTTCTGAACGCTCGCCGACGTATCGGCGACCACTGCAAGCGCCGCGGCATCCGCCGCCATCTGCAGGTCCGATTTGACGGCCATGCCATGCGTCACATCGAGTGCCACGCCGGCGGCCCCAATCAGCGGCACCATCAACAGGGCGCTGAGAATGCCGAAATTTCCCGATTTATCCTGCCAGATGTTCTTCAAATTCGCCCCCGGAACTTTTCCCCGGAGCGAACGTTAGCCGAACAATATTGAAAGGCAGTTTCAAGAGATAACTAATTTTCGATAAATCTAATTTCCTTAATAACTAATACGCCAATGGGAGATGCGCACCAGCGCAGGCCCGTTCAGGCATTCACGATCCCGCCTGACGACGGATCGCCGGCGGGACGTTGACATTTATGAAACTTGACCTACAAAACAAACTCTTCCGAGGGGAGCACCGAACGGTGCTGAGATGGCGATGAGCCGGACCCTTGAACCTGATCCGGGTCATGCCGGCGTAGGAACGGAACTGCCGCGCCAGGAGGCGCTGCCCTTTCTCTTCTCCGCTTTGCCTGATCTCCGGGATTATCATATCTGGAGACGAATGATGATGCTGAACCCTTCCGCCCTTCGCACACGGTGCGTCTGCGTCTGAGGTCCGGCTCATGCGTGCCACCCATGCGCTGAACGGTGTCGGTCTTCTGCTGGTTTTCTGGCAGGCGGGAACGTGGCTGTTTTCACCGCCCCGCTACATCCTGCCATCGCCAGCCGATGTTGCCGGCGCTTTCTGGCGTCAGCCGGGCTTCCTGTTCGGGCAGGCGCTGATAACGCTCGGTGAAATGGCGCTCGGGCTTGCGGCGGGCATCACCGCCGGCATTCTCGTCGCTTTCACCATTGCCGCCATCCCGCGCCTCGGCCGCCTCGTCTGGCCCATGGTTCTGGTGTTGCAGGCCTTTCCGGTCTTCGTGCTCGCCCCCATCCTCGTCCTCTGGTTCGGTTTCGGCATGGCTTCGAAAGTGGTCATGACGGCGATCATCATCTTCTTCCCCGTTGCCTCCGCTTTCACTGACGGGCTCAACCGCACCGATCGTGCCATCCTCGACGCCGCCTCGCTGACTGAGGCGAGCCACTGGCAGATCCTCACCCGGTTGCGCGTGCCGCTGGCGTTGCCATCGTTGATTTCGGGCTTGAGGGTCGCGGCGCCGCTTGCCCCGCTCGGCGCCGTCATCGGCGAATGGGTGGGCGCTTCGGCAGGGCTTGGGTTCGTGATGATCCAGTCCAATGCCCGCATGCAGACTGACACCATGTTCGCCGCCATGGCCATTCTCGCCATCATGGCGGTGCTGCTGCGGCTCATTGTCGACCGGGCGACCGCCAATCTGGCCCCCTGGGCCAAGGAAACAGAACACACCATTCCTTTCAGATCTTTACGGAGACTTTCGGCACCATGAAACGAACTCTTCTTTCCCTCGTCGTCGCGGCAGCAAGCGTGCTTTCACCCATGCAATCGCATGCGGCAGACAAGCTGACCGTGTTGCTCGAATGGTTCGTGAACCCCGATCATGCGCCGATGGTGATCGCCAAGGAACGCGGCCTGTTTGCCGATGCGGGGCTAGAGGTGGAACTGGTTCCGCCCGCAGACCCCACCGCCGTGCCGCGTCTCGTCTCGGCCAAACAGGCCGATATAGGCGTGCACTACCAGCCGAACCTCTATCTCGATCACGATGCCGGCCTGCCGCTCGTGCGTTTCGGCACGCTGGTCGAAACCCCGCTCAACACCGTCACCGTTCTGGCCGATGGGCCTATCAAGAGCCTGAAGGACCTGAAGGGCAAGAAGGTCGGCTTCTCCGTTTCCGGCTTCGAGGATGCCATGCTGAAGCGCATGCTGGAAAAGGACGGCCTGACGAAGGACGATGTCGAACTCATCAACGTCAACTTCTCGCTCTCGCCGTCGCTGATCGCCGGCAAGGTGGATGCGACGCTTGGCGGCTTCCGCAATTTCGAGCTGACGCAGATGAAGCTCGAGGGACATGAAGGCCGCTCCTTCTTCCCGGAGGAACACGGCGTGCCGGCCTATGACGAGCTGATCTTCGTCACGCACCGCGATCTCGCAAAAGACAACCGCCTGCCGCGTTTCCTCTCCGCCGTTGAACAGGCCGCTATCTTCATTACCAACCATCCGCAGGAATCCTGGCAGCTTTTCATCAAGGCCTATCCGAACCTTGACGATGCGCTGAACAAGCAGGCCTTCTTCGACACGCTGCCGCGTTTCGCCAAACGCCCAGCCGCGCTCGACCGCGCGCGCTACGCCCGTTTCGGCGCTTTCATGCAGGAAATGCAACTGATCAAGCAGGCGCCGGCGGCGGACGACATCGCCGTGGAGCTGCAGCAGCCATGACGACGACTTTTCCGACAGCGGCAAAGGCCGCCGAGATTCTGGAGCGCGTGCGGCAGACGCGCCCGCGCGTGCATTGCCTGATGAACACGGTGGTGCAGAAATTCACCGCAGACGGCATCACCGTGGTCGGCGGCATCCCCTCCATGACCACCTCGCTCGAGGAAATCGAGAGTTTTGTCACCAAGGCGGATGCGCTGACCGTCAATCTCGGCACGCTGGACGCCGAGCGGCGAAAGGTCATCCGGCTGGCGATCAAAATCGCCAATGCATCCGGCAAGCCATGGATCGTCGACCCCGTGCATTGCGATTATTCCCCGTCGCGGCTGGAATTCGCGCGCGAACTGATTGCACTTTCCCCCACCGTCGTACGCGGCAATCGCGCCGAAATGAGCCTGATCGGCGATGTGCCGGATGCTGTGCGGATTGAGACCGGGCCGGTCGATCATCTGCGCGATGCCGCCCGCAGCGTCAGGATCGTCAACGGTCATCCGTGGATGGCGAAGGTGACGGGAACGGGGTGCCTTTCGGGCGGCGTCATCGCCGCCTTCATGGCTGTCGAAAAAGACGCGCTGACGGCGGCGGCCTCCGCCCTTGCCGTCACCGGCGTTTCCGCCGAACTTGCGGCCAAGCACGCCAGAGGCCCCGGCAGCTTCGAACCGGCATTTTTGGATGCGCTTTCCGAAATTTCCGGTGAAGACATCACAAATCACGCAAGGATAGAGCATGAACAAGGTTGATTACCGCCTCAACGCGCTGGTCGATGCGAGCCTTGGCGATGTCGCGCCGCTGCCGGAGCTTGCTCTCGCCGCTGCGCTGAATGGCGCGACCATTCTGCAATATCGCGACAAGCACGGCTCGACGCGCGAGATGATCGAAAACGCCCGCGCCATTCACGAGGCTATCGCCGGCACAGGCGTGCCGCTGGTCATCAACGACCGGGTGGATGTGGCCCTCGCCTCGGGCGCGGATGGCGTGCATCTCGGCGTCGATGACATGGACGCCAAAACCGCAAGGCGCATTCTCGGCGAAAAGGCGATCATCGGCCTTACCGTCAAGAACCGGTCCGATGCCGAACGGGCAGCTTCCATGCCCGCCGACTATGCCTGTATTGGTGGCGTGTTCGAAACCGTTTCCAAGATCAATCCGGACAAGCCGGTCGGTATCGACGGTTTTACCACGCTGCGCGCCCTTCTGAAGGAGTGGAAACCGGATATGCCGGTCGGCGCTATCGCCGGCATCGATCTTGTCCGCGTGCCACCCGTCATTGCCGCCGGTGCGGATGGTGTCGCGGTCATTTCCGCCATTTTCCGCGCGGGCGATATTGCCAGTGCGACTAAGGACTTCCGCTCCAAGATTGACGCCGCGCTGAAAGCGAGACAGCCATGACAGCCATTGCATTGACCATTGCCGGCTCCGACAGCGGCGGCGGCGCGGGTATTCAGGCGGATATCAAGACCTTCTCCGCGCTCGGCGCCTATGCCGCCAGCGTCATCACCGCCATCACCGCCCAGAACACCAAGGGTGTGACGGCGGTTGAGGATATTTCGGTCGCCACCATTATCGCGCAAATGGATGCGGTATTCTCCGATCTCGCTGTCAATGCGGTGAAGATCGGCATGGTCTCGCGGATCGAAACCATCGCCGCCATCGCGGAACGGCTTCGGCGGCAATCGCAGCCGGTGGTGCTGGACCCGGTCATGGTAGCGACCTCCGGTGACAGGCTGCTGCATGAAGACGCCATCGAGACATTGCGGCGCGACTTGCTGCCGCTCGCGACCATCGTTACGCCGAACCTGCCGGAAGCGGCGCTGCTGACCGGGTCTTCGATGGCGAAAACGGAGACGGAGATCGCTCGCCAGGCCGAGGCGATCCTGAAGGCGGGCGCAAAAGCCGTGCTCGTCAAGGGCGGCCATGGCGATGGGCCGGAGAGCACGGATTATCTGTTTGCGGATGGCGCCATGCAGGCGCTTTCCGCGGCACGGGTGGAGACGAAGAACGACCACGGCACCGGCTGCACGCTGGCGGCGGCGATTACGGCTCATCTTGCACAGGGTCGTGAGTTGCGGGAGGCGGTGGGGCTTGCGAAGGATTATCTGAATGGGGCGCTCGATGCCGGGCGAGGTCTTGCTGTTGGGCATGGGCGGGGGCCGGTGCATCATTTTTATCGGTGGTGGGGGTGACTTGAAGGGGCGGAGCGTGGGGCTTACCCCCTCTGTCCTGCCGGACATCTCCCCCTTAAGGGGGGATATTGGATGGAGCGCCCGCTCGTCCCCTCGCAGCCATCTTATCAATAAAGTGACGTTGCTGAATGTGGTGGGCAAGCCACTTGTCGATCTCCCCCCTTGAGGGGGAGATGTCCGGCAGGACAGAGGGGGGTGGCCGCGAGCTCCGACGCTACCGCGCCTTCGGCGTCGCTAACACATTCCGGATCGCAAAACTCGAATGAATGCGCGAAACCCCGGGCAGCTTCGACAGGATCTCCTTATGAATTCGCTCGAAATCCCCAGCACTTTCCGCCTCGCAGCGCAGGAAATAATCCGAACCGCCCGTCATCAGATAACATTCGCGGATTTCCGGATAGCGCCGCACCGCATTTTCGAAACGGTTGAGAAAATCCTCCGTCTGGCGGTCGAGCGTGATCTGGACGATAACCGAAATCACCTCGCCGCCGGCAAGGCCGCTGGTCAGCGCCGTATATCCGCGGATAATCCCTTCCCGCTCGAGAATATCGACCCGGCGCAGACAAGCGGATGCGGAAAGCCCGACTTCGGCCGCCAGTTTCGCATTGCTGATGCGGGCATTGAGCCGAAGCAGGCGAATGATGTGGCGGTCGGTCGCATCGAGTGACGACATAGAAGATTCCAATCAGCAAAAGAAAATTGCGCCATTGTGAATTCTATCGCATTTTCTTCGAACAATCGCCAAGAAATTCGACAATCGTTGCAATACCCTCATGGGATAAAAATGAGGGTGAACGACCATGGACATGCAGATCAGCCGCCAGCAGGCCGCCGGTGGTGCAAGCGGTCATCTGACCATCGATCTCGGCGCATTGCGCGACAATTATCTGACCCTTGCGGCCATGGCGCCTGCGTCGCAGACGGCAGCGGTGGTCAAGGCCGATGCATATGGTCTCGGCGCGGATATCGTCTCGCAGGTCCTGTTCGAGGCGGGTTGCCGCAATTTCTTCGTCGCCCATATCGATGAAGCGTTGGCGTTGCGACTGCGGCTTTCGGCAGAAGCGCGGATTTTTGTTCTCAACGGTCTTCAGCCCGGCAACGAGACTTCCTGCGCCGCCATGGCCATCACTCCGGTTCTGAATTCGCTGGAGCAGATCGCCCAATGGTCGGCCCACGCCAGGAAGCTTGGCAAGACGCTCACCGCCGCGGTGCAGATCGATACCGGCATGTGCCGTCTCGGCCTCTCTCCCGAAGAACTTGAAATCCTAGCCTCCCGGCCGCAATTGCTGAATGGTATCGACATCACCTTCGTCATGAGCCACCTCGCCTGCGCCGACGAACCGGACCATGCCTCCAATGCCGCGCAGCTTGCGGTGATGCGCAAAGCCGCCATTGCCTTTCCCGCAGCGCCCGTCTGCTTTTCGAATTCCGGCGGCATCTTTCTGGGCAATGATTACCACAACCACCTGCTGCGCCCCGGCATCGCGCTTTATGGCGGCGCGCCCTCCGTTGCACGCCCCAACCCGATGAAGCCGGTCGTTCGCCTCGATCTGGCCGTCATCCAGACCCGCACCGTTCCCGCCGGTTCGCTGGTCGGTTACGGTGGCTCCTTCGAAGCGGCCGGGCCGACGCGTCTGGCAACCATCGCCGCCGGATACGCTGACGGCCTGCCGCGTTCGCTCAGCAATCGCGGCACGGCGTGGTATAACGGCGTGCGACTGCCGATTGCGGGACGCGTTTCCATGGACAGCATCATTCTCGACATATCCGCCCTGCCCGAAGGAACATTGACCCAGGGCAGCCTTGTGCAGATGATCGGTCCGGACCAGACGCTGGAAGACATTGCCGAGGATGCGGGCACGATCGCCTATGAAATCCTGACCGGCCTCGGACGCCGCTATCGACGCCTTTATATTCAGCCGGGAGAAACCCCGGCAGCCGCTTCAACATCAGTCAATCACAAGTGAGACGATCATGAACGTCACTATCCTCGGAGCCGGCGTTGTCGGCGTGACATCCGCCTGGTATCTGGCCAAAGCCGGACACAAGGTGACGGTGATCGACCGCCAGCCGGCCGCAGCGCTCGAAACCAGCTTCGCCAATGCCGGCGAGGTTTCGCCCGGCTATTCCTCGCCCTGGGCTGCGCCCGGCATTCCGGTGAAGGCGATGAAATGGCTGTTCATGAAACACGCGCCTCTCATCATCCGCCCAACTGCCGATCCGGCCGCATGGCGCTGGATGAGCCAGATGCTGCGCAACTGCACCTCGGCGCGTTACGCCATCAACAAGAGCCGCATGGTGCGCGTTGCCGAATATAGCCGCGATTGTCTGATGGCGCTGCGCGAAGAGACCGGCATCGAATATGACCAGCGCATGCAGGGCACGCTGGAGGTGTTCCGCACCCAGAAGCAGTTCGATGCCATCGGCAAGGATGTCGACGTGCTGACGGCAGGCGGCGTGCCTTTCGAGATTCTCGATCGCGACGGCTGCGCCGCCATCGAACCCGGTCTTTCCCCTTCGAAGGAGAAGATCGTCGGCGGCCTGCGCCTGCCCGGCGACGAGACCGGCGATTGCTTCATGTTCACGACAGAACTTGCCCGCATGGCCGAAGCGGCGGGCGTTACCTTCCTTTACGATACCGGCATCATGCGCCCCATCGTCGAGGCAGGGCGCGTCAAGGCTGTGGAGACCACCCGCGGGCTGGTGGAGGCCGATATTTTCGTGGCGGCACTGGGCAGCTATTCGCCGCAGTTCGTGCGCCAGCTTGGCCTTACCCTGCCGGTTTACCCGGTCAAGGGTTACTCCATCACAGTTCCGATCGTAAATGAGGAGCGCGCGCCCGTTTCCACGGTCATGGACGAGACGTTCAAGGTGGCGATTACCCGCCTCGGCTCACGCATCCGTGCCGGCGGCATGGCGGAAATCGCCGGTTTCAGCAAGGATTTGCCAGCGGCCCGGCAGGAAACGCTGGCCCACTCGGTGGAAGACCTGTTCGGCGGCGCGGGCGACCACACCCAGGCGAAATTCTGGTGCGGCCTGCGTCCGATGACGCCGGACGGCACGCCTGTCATCGGCGCCACCCGCTACAGTAATCTTTATCTCAATACCGGCCACGGCACGCTTGGCTGGACCATGTCCTGCGGCTCCGCCCGGGTGCTTGCCGATCTCATCAGCGGCAACAAGCCGGAGATCGACACGCACGATCTGGCGATCAGCCGTTACGCCGCCTGACGCGCAATCAACCCGCCATTCCCGTCCCGCGACGGGGATGGCGGTCAATCAGAGCGCCAGCGCATCCTTCAGCGCCAGACCTTCCATCATGCGCAGGTCGAGATCGGCCTCGATGTGGTCGAGATGCTGCAACATGAGCGCGCGGGCCTTTGCCGTATCCTTCGCCTCAAGCGCATCAAGGAGATCGGCGTGATCATTGTGGCCGCAGCTTGAAACACCAGAGCGCCCATAAAGCGCAATGACCAGCGACGAGCGGGCGACCAGCTCGTCCATAAATTTTTCCAGAATGGCGTTGCCGGCAAGCGAGGCCAGCATCAGGTGGAAATCGCCCGATGCCTTGATTTCCGCGCGTCTGGCGCTCGGGCCGCGCTCATGCTGGTGGCGGCTTTCCTGCACCAGATGCTCACGCAGCCGCTTCACCGCCGCAGGCGTGATTTTTTCGATCGCGGCATCCACGACGCCGGGTTCGATCAACCGTCGCGACGCGAACACCTGCCGCGCTTCATCCGGCGTTGGATTGGAGACGAAGGCGCCCCGGTTGCGCTCGGCCTTCACCAGCCCCTCATAGGCCAGCATCTGAAGTGCGGCGCGCACCACCGTGCGGCTGACATCGAACAGCGTTCCCACTTCCGATTCCGACAGTTTGGTTCCCGGCGCCAGCCGCCGGTCGACAATGGCGTCACGCAGCGTATCGCGAATGGCCTGGGCACGGTCTTCATGCGAGGTGTCGGAATTGACGGTTATCTGGGAAAGGCTCATCGGTGCGTCCTGTTTGTTCTTGAGTTCTAGCGCGAAGTGCGTCGCGCGCAAACAGGAATTGCGGGCCGCCGCCAGTCTGCCACAATTCATTCAGCGCCCGTTCAGCAGCCGGGCTGTATTTCCTTAACCATCGAATTTGCAACTGGCAGCGCCCTGCCACCTGTATGGAAGAACACACCATGTCGTCCTTTGCAGCTAAAACCGTTCTGGCCGTCGCCGTCGCCGCCGCCACCATTGTTCCCTTGAGCAGCGCATCCGCTGGCGACTGGGACCGCCGCGACCGTCGCGATGCCGCCATTCTTGGTGGCGTGCTCGGCCTTGCCGCCGGTGTCGCCGTGGGCTCCGCAATGTCGCGTCCGGCGCCAGCTTACGAAGAGCGCGTCTATGTCGACGAGCCGAGCTATATCGATGAAGAGCCGGATTACCGCTATTATCGCGCAGCACCTCAGCCGGTTTACCGCCCGGCCCCCGTCTATCGCGCCCAGCCGGTTTACGACAGCCGCCCGGTCTACAACCAGCGCCGCACCTATCGCACCATCGAGCCCTGGACCAACGCCTGGTACGATTATTGCTCGCAGCGTTACCGGAGCTTCAACACCCGCACCGGCACCTATACGGATTATGACGGCCAGCGCCATTTCTGCGTCGCGGGTTGATCGGGAAAACCTTCAACACGGTTACCGTTATTGCCAGGCCGCGGACGGAAACGTCCGCGGCTTTTTCATGCTCGCTTTGCGCCATCTTACGCCGTGCCGCTCCTCACATAATCCGCCCGGTA
Organism: Agrobacterium sp. LR_9; assembly: GCF_041954855.1. NCBI lineage: Bacteria > Pseudomonadati > Pseudomonadota > Alphaproteobacteria > Hyphomicrobiales > Rhizobiaceae > Agrobacterium > Agrobacterium sp. LR_9. Next base: position 20,300 of record NZ_JAVAYA010000022.1, on the reverse strand, counting down.
GATACCATGGCGTTGCAGCTTGTCGTAAAAGGTCTTGCGGGCGATGCCGAGTGTGGCGATGGTCTCCGCCACATCGCCATTCGATTGTTCCAGCGTTTCGCGGATGATGCGCGCCTCGATCTCGTCCATGCGTTCCGGCAGCGTTCCGGAAGCGGGGATTGTGGATTGCAACGCAGGCGCCGTCGCCGGATCCGCCTCCAGCCCCAGCACCACCCTTTCGGCGAAATGTCCGAGTTCGCGCACATTACCGGGCCAGTCATGGTCATTGAGGCGGCGGGAAATGCCGGCGCTGATCTGCGGCACCGCCATGTTGAAACGGTTGGCGGCCTTGGTGACGAAATGGGAAAACAACAGCGGAATATCCGCCTTGCGTTCGCGCAGCGGCGGAATGGACAGCGTCACCACATTCAGCCGGTAATAGAGATCCTCACGAAACGTGCCGCGCTCGGACGGATCGCCAAGATCGACCTTGGCCGCCGCGACAACACGAATATCGACCGGCCGCTCTTCATTCGACCCCAGCGGCGAGACCTCGCGCATTTCCAGAACGCGTAGCATCTTTACCTGTACGGCAAGCGGCATGCTTTCGATTTCGTCCAGAAACAGGGTGCCGCCGCTCGAATGTTCTATACGGCCCACGCGCTTTTTCTGCGCGCCGGTGAAAGCCCCCGGCTCATGGCCGAAGAGCTCGCTCTCGATCACCGTTTCCGGCAGCGCCCCGCAATTCAGGGCCACGAAATTGCCCTTTGAGCGTTTCTTGCTCCAGCGGTGAAGGGCCGTCGCCACCACTTCCTTGCCGCTGCCGGTCTCGCCCGCCACCAGCACATCCACATCCGTATCGGCAATGTGCCTGAGCGTGGTGCGCAGGCGCTCCATGGCGGGCGTCTGGCCGATCAGCGGTAAATCATCCTCAGCCTGTCCCGCCGCCCGGCGAAGCGCCCGGTTTTCCAGCACGAGGCGGCGCTTTTCCAGCGCCCGGCGGGCGCTTTCCACCATGCGTTCAGCGGGAAACGGCTTGGCGATGAAATCATAAGCTCCATTGTGAAGCGCATCGACCGCCATCGGCACATCGCCATGGCCGGTGATGAGAATGACCGGCAGATCGGCATCGATCTTGCGAACATGGTCGAAAAATTCGAGCCCGGTCATGCCGGGCATACGTACATCGGTGATGACGACGCCGTCGAAATCCTCGTTCAGGGCCGCCAGCGCCTGCTCGGCACGGGAAAAGGAGGTGACCGGCAATCCATCGAGTTCCAGCGTCTGCACCATCGCCTTGCGCAGCTGGGAGTCGTCGTCCACCAGGAATATGGTTCCGTCCACCGTCATGTCATGCTCGCTTCAGAAATACGGAAAAACATGTGCCCGCCTTGCTGCTCGCCACCTCGATGCGCCCGCCATAATCCGAGGCAATATCGTTGGAGATAACGAGACCGAGGCCGAGGCCGCTTTCCTTTGAGGTGTTGAAGGGCGAAAAAAGCTGGGCGCGGATGGCTTCAGGAATGCCCGTGCCATTGTCGCTGACGGAAAGCACGACCATGTCGCCTTCCTCGCGCACACGAACTTCGACACGCGCCGCCCCAGTCTCTTCAGTGGCTTCCAGCGCGTTTTGCAGAAGGTTGATGAGAATTTGCTCGAGCCGGATACGGCTGCCGAGCACTTTCAGGTCCTGATCGGGCAACACGATATCCAGCGCATCCATCTGCCCGGAAAAACGGCTGCGCAACAGCATGACCGCACCTTCGATGACCAGTCGAACGCTGACAGGTTCGGCGGCGGTGCGGCCCTTGCGCGCCAATATTTTCAGGTCGCCGGTAATGGTGCCGATACGCTCGGTCAGTGCCGCGATGTTTTCGAGATTTTCGTTCGCCTCGGACATGCGGTCGCGTTTCAGCAGGGTGCGGGCATTGTCGGCAAAGGCGCGGATGGTCGCGACCGGCTGGTTGATTTCGTGCGCCACGCCCGCCGCCACCTGCCCCAGAATGGAAAGGCGGTTGGCCTGCACCAGTTCGTGCTGCACATTGCGCAACTCGCCCGAGGTCTTTTCATGCAGGGCGATTTCGGCCTGCAGATGATCGCGGGTCTTCGTCAGGTCGCGGGTCCGCTCCTGCACCTTCATCTCCAGCTCGGCGCGGGCACGCTGCTCCTCTTCCTTTTCCTTGAGCGCCTTGTGCCTGCGCCACAGCCACAGGGCCGAAAGCGCCATCAGCGGCATCAGCGTCGCCAGCGCCACCACCCTGCCCTCGCGGATGGCGGCATTCAGCGCCGGCGCGACCGGTTGGAGATAGTGCAGCGTCCATGACGTGGTCGGCACCGGCACTTCCAGCCGCAGATAATCGCCGCGTTCCCTCCCCGGCTCATCGACATGAATGAGCGGAACACCCTCGCTCGCGCGCCGCGCCGCGCGAAACGGCAGCGTTGAAAGCGCCTCATTGCCGAATTGCAGGCTCTCGGAAATGATTTTCCGCCGCGCCTCATCGATCGGCGCAACGGTCTTGAAGCGCCACTCCGGCACGCTGGTCATCAGCACAACGCCGTTTCTGTCGACCACATAGACCGGCTTGCCGCCGATGTTCCAGTCTGTCTCCAGCCGGTTGAACTCGACCTTGGCAATGACGACGCCAAGCGGCCGCCCATCGGCGGCATCGATGCGGCGGGAGATATAAAGACCCGGGCGACGGCTGACATTGCCGAGAGCATAATGTTCGGACATGCCGGTCTTCATCGCCGCCTGGAAATATTCGCGGAAAGCATAATTGGAGCCGACAAAGCTGTCATCCTGCCGCCAGTTGCTCGACGCGATGGTCAATCCGGTCGGCCCGGTCACATAAATCACCGAGGATTGTGTGCCTTCGATCAGCCCCTCCAGCTTGCGGTTCAACCGGTCGAGGGCAGGAGCACCGCCGCCATCCAGCGCAGCAGCAAGATCGGGATCCCCGGAGAGGACAAGCGGAATGGCGCGCGGCCGCTCCAGCGCGACATTCAGGAGCGCGATCTTCAGTTCGGCATCCGTGGCGGCCTCGGAACCGGCCATGCGCATCGCCTGATTGCGGGCGAACTCATCGGCCACCAGCAGAACGCCAAGACTGACGAGCAGCCACAGCCCCGCCAGCGCCAGCCATTGGGCCCGCCGCTTCGCATGGGAATGAGATGCCAGATCCTGATAGGTCATGCGACAATTGTGCGGATTTACGCACAGACCGCAAGAGATTTTGTCCGGAATTCCACACAAATGCATGTGGGCCAATGAAGCGCCAATAAAAACTACTTTTGAAATCAGCCAGTTACACCAAATAAGCAAGTCTGGCATGCGTATTGCACATGACTCCGCAATCGGCGCGAAGCCGTCAACGTCACGGCGATCCCGGGAGGCCAATAAAGGCAGGGTGAGGCCGAGGAGGAAAAAACATGATCGATACGACAGCCGTGGCCGCAGGCCACGCCAAGCAGCCATTCTACAAGCACCTGTATTTCCAGGTTCTGGTGGCCATCATCGCCGGTATCGCGCTCGGCCATTTCTATCCGGCCTTCGGCGAACAGCTGAAGCCACTCGGCGACGGCTTCATCCGCCTCGTCAAGATGATCATCGCTCCCGTCATCTTCCTCACCGTCGCAACCGGCATCGCCGGCATGAACGACATGAAAAAGGTGGGTCGCGTGGCCGGCAAGGCCATGATCTACTTCCTCGTATTCTCCACGCTCGCGCTCATCGTTGGCCTCATCGTCGCCAACACCGTGCAGCCGGGCGCGGGCATGAATATCGATCCCGCCACGCTGGATGCAAAGGCAGTCGCGACCTACGCCGACAAGGCCCATGAGCAGACCATCACCGGCTTCCTGATGAACATCATCCCGACCACCATCGTCGGCGCTTTCGCCAGCGGTGACATTCTGCAGGTGCTGTTCTTCTCGGTTCTGTTCGGTATCGCGCTCGGCATCGTCGGCGAAAAGGGCAAGCCCGTCACCGATTTCATGCACGCCCTGATGTATCCGATCTTCAAACTGGTCGCGATCCTGATGAAGGCCGCCCCCATCGGCGCTTTCGGCGCCATGGCCTTCACCATCGGCAAATACGGCATCTCGTCCGTCACCAACCTCGCAATGCTGATCGGCACCTTCTACGTCACGTCCTTCCTGTTCGTGTTCGTGGTTCTCGGCGCGGTATGCCGTTACAACGGTTTCTCCATCGTCGCGCTCATCCGCTACATCAAGGAAGAGCTGCTGCTGGTTCTCGGCACCTCCTCTTCCGAAGCCGCCCTGCCGGGCCTGATGAGCAAGATGGAAAAGGCGGGCTGCAAGCGCTCCGTCGTCGGTCTCGTCATCCCCACCGGTTATTCCTTCAACCTTGACGGCACCAACATCTACATGACGCTGGCGGCCCTCTTCATCGCGCAGGCGACCGGCATTCACCTCTCCTTCGGCGAACAGATTCTGCTGCTGCTCGTGGCCATGCTCTCCTCCAAGGGTGCGGCCGGCATCACCGGCGCGGGCTTCATCACGCTCGCGGCAACCCTCTCCGTTGTGCCTTCGGTTCCCGTCGCCGGCATGGCGCTGATCCTCGGCATCGACCGTTTCATGTCGGAATGCCGCGCCCTCACCAACTTCGTCGGCAACGCAGTTGCCACCATCGTCGTCGCCCGCTGGGAAGGCGAACTGGATCAGGATCAGCTTGCCCGCGTTCTGAGCGGCCAGGAAGAATTCACCGGCATCGCCGATGTGGATCAGCTTCCGGCTTCGGTGCAGCCCGCCGAATAATAAGACCTCCCAAGGTCCGGCCTGTCCCGGTTTCTCCGGGCAGGCACATATGGAGAGCCCGGCGCATCGACAGGATGCGCCGGGCTTTCTTTGTTCAGGCTCGCGCCCACTAAACGGGGTTTTTATCGGCCGGAAGATGCGGTAGAGCCGAAGCGGAACAAATGCGATAAGCGGAGTGGCGGCATGAAGAACCTGTTTCTGGCCTGGCAATTCTGGGCGCTGCTATCGGCAGCCTTTGCGGCGCTCACCGCCATCTTTGCGAAGGTCGGCATCGAGAACGTCAATTCCGATTTCGCCACTCTCATCCGCACCGTCGTCATTCTCGCCGCCGCCGGCCTGATGGTTTACATCACCGGCAACTGGCAGCAGCCTTCCACCATCTCGGGTAAAACCTGGCTGTTCCTCGTGCTTTCGGGACTGGCCACCGGCGCATCGTGGATATGTTATTTCCGGGCGCTGAAACTCGGAGACGCCGCCCGCGTCGCGCCCATAGACAAGCTAAGCGTCGTGTTTGTCGCCATCTTTGCGGTGCTGTTTCTGGGCGAAAGGCTGTCTTTGCCCAACTGGCTCGGCGTGGTGCTGATCGCCTGCGGCGCGGTGCTTGTGGCCTATCGGGGATAGGCCAGCCGGATAAACCGGCCGGCACAATCGCTGAAGTTATCAGCCTCGGGCAGCCGCAACCTTGTCGAGACCACGCTTCACACCGGCAAACAGCTCGTCCAGCTGTTCGGCCGTAATGATGAGCGGCGGGCAAAAGCAGATGGACTCGCCGATAGGCCGCGTGATGACACCCTCCTCCTCGATGGCCGCAGCAAGAGCCAGCGTCGTATCGCCGGGCTTCATGCCCTCCCATGGCTTCACCTCCAGCGCGCCGATCAGGCCGATACCGCGCGAGGAATGAATGAGCGTGTGATCGGCGAGCGCCTTAAGATGATCGATAAACTTGCCTTCCAGCCGGGCGACGTTACCGACCAGATCGCGCTCCTGAATGATCTTTAGGTTTTCCAGTCCCACAGCTGTTGCGACGGGATGGCCGGAGGCGGTGTAACCATGGCCGAAGGAGCCGATACGGTCGGATTCATCGGCAATCGGCTGGTAGAAACTGTCATTCATGATGATAGCCGAAAGCGGCATATAGGACGACGAAATCTGCTTGGAGACGACAAGCACATCCGGCTTGATGCCATAGGTCTCGCAGGCGAACATCTTGCCGGTTCGGCCGAAACCGCAGATCACCTCATCCACCACAAGCAGAATATCGTATTTCTTCAGGATCGCCTGTACGCCAGCCCAATAACCTTCCGGCGGCAAAAGAACGCCGCCGGCGCCCATTACCGGCTCGCCCCAGAAAGCGGCAATGGTTTCCGGGCCTTCGCGAAGAATCAAATCCTCCAGCTCTTTCAGGATACGCGCGGTGAAATCCGCCTCGCTTTCCCCTTCCTTTCCAAAATGCACATAGGAGGGGCAGGCCGTATGCAACATGCGGTCCAGCGGCAGGTCGAAGCTTTCATGGTTACGCGGCAGGCCGGTGATTGAGGCCGAGGCAATCGTCACACCATGATACCCCTTGATGCGGCCGATGATCTTCTTCTTGTCTCGTCTGCCCAGCGCATTGGAGCGATACCAGACCATCTTGGCGACCAGATCGTTGGCCTCGGAGCCGGAGGAGGTGAAATGCACCTTGGACATCGGTACCGGTGAAAGCTCGATCAGCAGCTCGGCGAGATCAACCGACGGGCCATGCGTCTTGTAGGAAAAGGTGTGGTAATAGGGCAGCTTCTGCATCTGCTTCGTCGCCGCGTCCACCAGCCGCTGTTCACCAAAGCCGAGCGCCACCGACCACAGCCCCGCCATCGCCTCGATATAGCGCTTGCCGCTGCTGTCGGTTACATAGATGCCTTCGCCGCTCTCGATCACCAGACCGCCGGTCTTTTCGAATTTGCGCAGATTGACGTTCGGATGCATCTGATAGGCGATATCGCGTGCCTCGACGGAATTCGGCAGGATGGTCATCGATGAAGGCTCCATTTTCGGTTGATGCTCGGCGTGTCAGACGTGCTGGCCGCCATTGATGTGAATTTCCGCGCCGTTGATGTAGCTCGACTGCTCCGAGCAGAGGAAATAGATGGTCTGCGCCACCTCGGCCGTGGTGCCGAGCCGCCCAAGAGGTACCTGGGCTTCCACCAGCTCGGCCGTTCCGGGGGAGAGGATGGCGGTGTTGATCTCGCCCGGCGCAATCGCATTGGCGCGCACGCCGCGCGGGCCGAACTCATGCGCAAGTTCCCGCGTCAGCGCCGCAAGCGCCGCCTTCGACGTGGCATAGGCCACGCCAGCAAAAGGATGCACCCGTGAGCCGACAATCGATGTGACGTTGACGATGGAGCCTTTTGCCGCTTCCAGTTCCGGCAAAAGCGTGCGGGCGAGCAGCGCCGTCGAAACGAGATTGACGTTCAGCACCCGCGTCCAGATTTCCGCCGTCGTATCCATGACACCGAGACGGCTTCCGCCCTCGCCCTTCGGCGAAATTCCGGCATTGTTGACAAGCGCCGCAAGCTTTCCCTCCGGCAGGCGTGAACGCACCTCGTCCGCCAGATCGTCAATGCGGGACAGGTCCTCCAGATCGGCCTGAATATGGCTCTCCCGCGCCGACGGCCAACGGCATTCCTCGGAGAAAGGTTGCCGCGATACGGTGAGAATCCTCCAGCCCTTTTCCTGAAACAGCTTGACGGTGGCGTGCCCTATTCCACGGCTTGCGCCGGTAAGAAGCATATAAGGAACAGCCATATGAGAACTCCTGTGCCATGCGGACCGTTGAGCCGGCCGCGCATTCAGCCCCGCATGTTAGAGCGCTGCCACCGGCTGACAAGGTCTTTTTTGTCGCGGCGCAGCGATGGCGGATCGGCGACGGGCTAATCCCATTTGATGCACGGCTTTCACCCGAAGGGAATATTTGAAGCCGACCGTTTACCCATAAAATGAAGCCTCCCGAATGTGTGATCAGTATTGGGAGGGGGACGAATGCGTATCGATATCATCGACACGGACGCCGGCTTCGAGGCGATCCGCGAAAACTGGGATGCGGTGTTCATGGCCGATCCCCATGCCCGGCATTTCCTCTCCTGGGGGTGGCTGAGGGACTATATGCCGCGCCGCAGGCGCTGGTTCATTCTTGCGCTGCGCGAACGGGCGGAAGGCTCGCCCTATGTGGCGTTTTTCCCGCTGCGCATCGTCACCGAACCGGACAAAAAAACCGGACGCTTCCACGACAGCATCGTCATGGCCGGCAATGCTGCGGCCGATTACACCGGTTTCATCACCCTGCCGGACTATGAAAATCACGCAGTCGCCGGTTTCTGTTCCTATATCCGCAAGCAGAACTGGACCGAGCTGAAGCTCGATTATCTTTCCGGCCCGCCGGAACGCCGCGACGCGATGATCCGGGCACTTCAGGGCCCGCTCGTCATGTTTCGCGACAACATGCCGACCAACCCCTACAACATCAACAATTGCATCTGCCCGGTGGTGACGCTGCCGGACACGTTCGACGGCTATCTCGACAGTCATATGAGCAGCCAGACCCGGCAGAAGCTCAGGCGTTTCCTGAGAAAAGTGGAGGGCGGCGACGAATATCGCATCACCTTTGCAACGAGGGAAACAATCAAGCGGGACATGGACATCCTGTTCGATTTCTGGCGTATCCGCTGGGCGCCGCACAAAGGCAAGGAACGCACGGAACTCCTGATCGGTGCGACACGGCAGATGCTGATGGACGTCTATATCCGTGGCGACCTGGAAGTGCCGGTGCTGTGGTTCGACGACCAGCCGCTCGGCGCGCTCGCCAATATCATCGACCGCCAGAAGAAATCGGTCCTGTTCTACATTACCGGCCGCGACGAGAACTGGAAGACCCCTTCCCCCGGGCTCGTGCTGCATGGCCATTGCATTCGCAGGGCAATCGAGCAGGGTTTCAAAACCTATGATTTCCTGCGCGGCAACGAGCCTTACAAATATTTCTTTGGGCCGGAGGAGCAGAAGCTGAGCTGCACGCTGTTCCGCACCCGCTCGGGCGAAAATCTCGGCGGCACGCTGCACCCGCGCAGCATCCGTTTTGTCTACGAACAGGCCCTCAAACTCTATAAGACCGGCCAGAAGGCGGCCGCCAATATTGCCTTCGCCCAGGTGCTGACTGCGGCACCGGACCATCTCGGCGCGCAATTCGGGCTCGCCAATCTGTTGTTCGACCGGGGTGAATTCCGCGAGGCCGAAATCGCCTTTCTCAGCCTTCTGGCCGCCGGGCAGGAACCCGTCGTCCTTTGGCTGCGTATCGGCGAGGCCCGGCTGGCGCAGCAGCACTACCACGAGGCGTCCGAGGCCTTCCGCCAGGTGACCAATCGCGCGCCCTTCCACCGGGAAGCGCTTTACAAATGCGCCGTGGCGCTGATTGCCGCCGAAAGAACGATGGAAGGTGCGGAAATCCTCGACAGGCTGCAGCACTATCATTCGGACGATGCGGCACATCTGGAATATGCGGAAAAGGCCCGTGCAGCTCTTGCCCGGCTGGAACTGGCAAAAGCCAAGGTTCCGCTGCCACCCGATGTCGTCACGCTCGCCATCAAGCCGAAAGCGACGGGCAAACGCTGGCACCCGCCAAAGGTTTTGCATTAAAGGCAACGCCCTGTAAGTTGCGGCAGGAAAAACCGGCCGGACGACTTGCAAGGATTTTTGATGTTTTTGACCAACAAGGACATGCTCGATCTCATTGAGCTTCGCCATGATCTTCACCGTCATCCGGAAATTTCCCGCGAGGAGAAGGAAACGGCGCGGCGCATCCGCGCTTTCCTCGAGCAGGCGCAGCCCGACCGGCTTTTCGCCGATCTCGGCGGCCATGGCGTGGCTGCGGTCTATGACAGCGGTAAAAGCGGCCCGGCGATCCTCATCCGTTCGGAACTCGATGCCCTGCCCATTCACGAAAAGAGTGACGCCGAATACCGCTCCGGCACTGATGGCAAAGGCCATCTTTGCGGCCATGACGGCCACTCCACCATTCTGACGGCGCTGGCGCTCGGCCTTTCCCGGCAGCGGCCCGCGACAGGTCGCGTCATCCTTCTGTACCAGCCGGCGGAAGAAACCGGCGCGGGCGCCGCCGCCGTCCTCGCCGACCCGCGTTTTGGGCAGATAAAGCCGGATTATTCCTTTTCGCTCCATAACCTGCCCGGCCTGCCTTTCGGCCATGTCAGCGTGGTGGAAGGACCGGTCAACTGCGCGTCGCGCGGGGTCAAAATCCACCTTTCCGGCAAGACGGCGCATGCGTCTTCACCTGAACATGGCATTTCCCCGATGCGGGCAATATCCCGGCTGATGCCGGCCTTGGCCGAACTGGGCTCCGGTTTTCCGCCAGAGCCCGATTTTTCGATGGTGACGATCACCCATGCCGTAATGGGCGAAGCCGCCTTCGGAATTTCCCCGGCCGATGCTGAAATCTGGGCGACACTGCGGACACTGACCGACGACCGGATGGAAAAACTCTGCGAGGCTGCGGAAACTCTGGCTAAAAAGGTGGCGGACGAACAGCAGCTGACCCTCGACATCACCTATGACGATATTTTCCTGCATTGCGAAAATGCGCCTGACGCGGTCGGGCATATCCGGCGCGCGCTGGACGAGGAAAAAATCTCCCACGGTTCGGAGGGGCTGCCCATGCGGGCTTCGGAGGATTTCGGCCGCTTTCGCGCCGTTTCGTCATCGGCGATGTTCTTTCTCGGCGCAGGCCGGGACTATCCCAACCTGCACAATCCGGATTACGACTTTCCCGATGCGCTGATCGGCACCGGCGCGAGCATCTTCATGCGCATCATGCGCAACCTCACCGACGCGAGATAGCAGCGACTGCTGCTATATCCAGCCGCGATCAGCCGCCCGTCAGCCGCCCTGGGGACCGTTGCTCGGCCGGGCGGCGCGCACCGCAGCCAGCCCCCGGATGCCATCCTTGTTTCCGATAGCTGTAAGGCTTTCGAAAATCTGGACGGCCTCACCATAACGGCGCATGGCGAGGTAGGAATAACCGCGCAGCACCATCAGGTCCGTTCGCTCATCCGCCAGCCGCGCCCGCTGGTCGAGCAGGAGAAGCGTTTCGGCATATCGCTTCGACCCGAATGCAGAGACCGCTCGATCGGCAAGGATCGAAACCTGCAGCTCCGTCGCGCGTGGGCGATCCATACGCGATTTCGTCGCCGAGACGGCTGCATGGTCCGTCAAGCCCATGCGCAGATAGGCAAGGCTCTGGCCGTAGGCTGCATCGCTTTTGACATTGGACTGACCGCTTTCAATCGCGGATTCGAAAGCTTTCAGAGCCTCCGCCGGACGGTTCGTCTCCATCAGGCACCAGCCGAGATCGAGCGCCTGCTGTGGCGGCAGACGTTGCGGATCGGGATAGGCCGCGCAGGAACGCGGGCGCGATGCAGCACCGGCTTCCCTTTGCACCTGCGCGGGGCGGCGCGCCTGCTTGCGCGAAGGCTCAGGCTGCTGGACGACAGGCGGGTTATAAACCACCGCCGTCTCACCCTGCGGTGCACTGGTCTGCACGGGCGGCGCCGTTACCTGTGCGACAACCGGCGGCGCGGTTATGGGAGCAACCGCCTGCCCGGGCTGGTCCACCATGCGCGCCGTTCCGACATCGGCGATACGTTGCGAACGGCCTCCCCATTGCTGCTGGATGCCACGCAGGCCGGCGAGATTGCGAAGATCGTGATAGCTGACCGCCATGCCGTAGGCTGACGGCTCATCATCGGGTTTCCAGCCAAGGGCCGTGCTGAACCATTGCAAAGCAAGCGGCGTCTGCCGGAAGGCAAGCGAATACCAGCCGAATTGCTGCGCCGTCGCCGCATCCTTCTGCGCCACCGTTTCGGCGGCGATACGTTGCAGCACCTCCGGCGGCAGGACGACCGGCGGCTCCAGCGCCAGAAGATTGGCCGTTGCGGCGAGATAGGTCGCAAGCGCATCGTCGGATGCCTTGCGCCATTTATACATGACGTCCTCGGCCTCAAGCGGCTCGTTACGGTCGATCAGCGCCAGCGCCAGCCCCTGCGAAGCCGATGCGCTGTCTTCCTCTTCCCGCGCCTTGCGGAACCATTTTTCCGCCTCCGCCATGTTCTTCTGCCGGATATTGTACCAGCCGAGCAGCAGGGCGTCGCTTGCAAGCTTATCGGTCTCGGCAAGCCGCTGAAGCCGCATCACATAGGCCGAAGGAACGGCAACGCCCTCCTTCTCCCCTGCCTTGGCCACGAACTGGCGGGCGAGATCGTTCTTGACCGGTTCAAATTCCAGCTGACCGTCGGCGCCCGGTTTTTCCTTGGCCAGCAGTTCGTCCATCATTTCCGCCGGCAAAAGCGCGGATGCCTTCTGCACGGTGGCGAGCCTGTCGCTGGCGACCGTGCAATTGTTGAGGATGTAGAGATAGGCGTCGCGCGCCCGTCCCATCCGGTCGGTATTGGCGAAAGCATCGGCAACCCGCCACAGCACATCGACCTCGCCGCATGTCAGCAGGCTGGGGTTATTGGCGGCCGTATCCACCACTGTCGTATATTGCTTGAGATCGGAAGCATTGACGAGCCGCTGGCGCGCTTCGGCAAGGGAAAGCATGCCCGTCAGATTGTCGGGTGGCTGCCAGCCGGGCTCCGCCTGCTGGCGGTCGGCAATCGCCTTCCTCACTTCGGCATAACGGCCGTCGGTATAAAGCTGCCACATGGCGTCGAGCCGTGGATCGCCGTTTTCCGGAATGGCGAGAGGATCGGCAGGCGGCGTCCAGTTGGGATAAAGCGCGCGCAGGCGCGCGATTTCGGCCTCAAGACGCTGCGTATCGCCCCTCGCCGCGAAATAGCGCAACGCACTCAGATCGACCTCGGGCATATCGGCCGATGCAGGCTGGGTGGCGCGAGGGTCCGGCGCCTGCACCGTCTGTGTTTGCGGCGCCTGCCCGCCAGCCTGTGTCACCGGCAACGGGTCGGTCGCGGGCACCGTGACCGGCGGTGTAGCGGGCTGCGTTACCTGCGCCATTTCACGGTTCTTGACGAAAGCGTTGATCTGCGCCGGATTGGCCGCCGTCGGCAAAACACGCTGTACCGCCCGGTTGTCGCCGACCGCCGAGGTATGCACGTCCGACACCCGCCCGAGAATGCTGTCGCGCCAGTGGAAGGCGGCGAGCGCTATCAGAAGCAGAATGAGAGCCGAGGTCGACAGTGGCTTGTTCATCGGCATTCCCCGTTATTCCTTGCCAGAAAGGACAATGCCAGAAGATGCAATGTGGAAGGATAATAAAGTGTTGGCTGGAAGTTTTTGAGTTCGGCGGAAACGGCCGGCCCGCCGCCGACACAGGCCGCGAGCGCCGGAATGATGCGATAGCCGGGATCGGACAGGACATCCTTGACCGCTCCGCTCTTCAGGTCGAAGGTTCCGGCAGCGCCGCTTTCCAGCGTCATGCCGCCTTTCAGCCGGGCGAGCAGCTCCGGCGACCCCATATTCGCCCTTGCGAGATAAAGTGGTATGCGCACCGCATTATAGCCGAATTCCGGCGGGAAGCCCGATGCCGGCTGCGGCTTCGTCTTCACCGATACCCAGTCGGCCGGCAGTTTTCTATCGCTGAAAGCGAATGTCCCGATTTGCGCCAAACCGTCATCGGCAAGCGCTTTCCAAAGCGGCGATGGCGCAACAAGATTGAGCACCGGAAAGGCCTCGAAAATCAGATAGGAAGGATTGACCACTGGCCCATCCTCCCGGTCATCCTCGTCGAAACCGCTGGCCGCCGGCAGAAGCAGCGTTCGCCCGCCGCGTTGCACCACCGTCTTCCTGAGAATGGCGGATGCGATGGCCGCGGATGCTTCGGCATAATCCTGCCGGTTCCATTGCCCGGCCGCCAGCGCCAGCGCATAGGCGATCAGAATATCGCCATCCGTAGCGTTGTTGATATCGGTTACATGCGGTCTGGTGCGCGGATCCCATTTCCAGGCGGAAAGCCCGTCGTCACGCACCAAAAGCTCGGTGCGCGTGAAACTCCAGATCAGCTCGAAGTCGGACAGGTTGTCGGCAAGCACGGCAAGCCACATGCCGTAGCCCTGGCCTTCGCTATGGCTGATATTGCCGTTGCCGGTATCGATGACGCGGCCGCCGGGATCGAGAAACGCGCCTTTATAGGCAGACCACGCCTCCGGCGAAACCGAAGCGGCGCGGCTGACGGAAATACCTGCAATCACCGTCATCATGGACAGGAAGAAAATGCCGGCCAGTTTCGAGATCCCGTTCTTCATCGATGCCGTCCCATCATGCGCAGCATCGTGAAAGTGGCGAGGCCGAGGAGAGATACGAAGCCGATGAACGCCAGCGAATAGGAAAGAACGTTGGAAGAAAGCCAGTTGGCCGCGACCAGCCTCCAGTTGGAAAAGGAAAACGCCCGCGTGACGTAAAAATACGGCCGTTCCACCTCCACCGTTTCAAGTTTTTCGGCAGCGGCATCGTAAGCGGCAACACGTCCAGTGACACCACGCCAGCGGTTTTCCCGCGTCATCGCCGCCATCCCGTCAAGAAGTTCCGCGGACGTTGGTGCAGTGGCAAGCGTCCACACCCCTTCGCCGGAGGGGCTCAGTCCCTGGGCCAGCATGAAAGAAACATTGCTTGGCGGCGCATAGAGCTGTTCGGCTGCCGGCAGGAAGCGTAGCGTATCCGAACTCAGGTCGAAATTCCGCTTCATCCATTCCTCGAGAGAAGACACCTGCCCCTCCCATACACCGCCGTCCACCCGCTCTCGCCAGTCGTTGAAAAGGGTTTCGCTGCTCTGGGCGGGCGGCTGGACGCCGGTTCCCATTTTCCAGGATATCTGGCTGGAGGGAACAAGATTGAACTGGCCGATCAATGCCTGCGGGAATTGCGAAATCGTACCGACGAACAGCGCGTCGCGATCGCCGATCACCAGCGGCGAGGCGACAGTCTCGATGTCGATGGGATGCCCCGCCACGCTTGCCAGCCGGCTGATCAGCGTGGCTGCCGCAGACATGGTATCGGTATCGAAACGGTCGAGCGACAGGGCAACAGGCGCTCCGCCGGTCCGATAGGGCTGTCCGGCCCCCGCCATCGCGGCAAGATCCGGCTTGCGGCCGATCTGCGCATAGTCCGGAATATGAAGTTCCGACGTGTCGAACAATGCAAAACGCGGCGTTGTGCTGGCAGGGGCGCCCGGCGCGCAGGCCTGATCCTGCGCCGTCATCAAAACTGCCTCGATGGTCACCTTGTTCGGCCCTGGCTTGAAATGACGCATCGTCACATTGATCGGCAGATGCCGGAAAATACCGCCGCCATTGTTGGAAATCGGTACGGTCGAGGCGATCTGGTCATTGACGTAGATATCGACATGGCTGCCCGGCAATACCTGCGACGAATAGGCGGCATCGAGAAGAAGCGACGCCTCACCATAAGCCGACGCATAAAAATCGGCTGGCATGCCGACGTAAAATTCGTTGCGGAAACGCCGGCCGCCAAATTCGGTGCTTTCGAAACCAAGTTCGGAAAGCGCGATACGGCGATCCGACATGACGAGCGGCACATCCGGCGCATGCCAGCTTCGGGTCGAAAAAGTCGTTCTCTGCGCACCGGGTGTGCGCGATATCGACGAAAATAGCGTCTCAATTGCCGCCTGAACCGCCTGCGGGGTGGGGCCGCTGACGAAAAGCGGCGAAAGACCGCCCGGCGCGGCGGCGCCAAAGCCGGCAAAAGCCCCCGCCGAAGCCTCGGGTGGCAGCGTTCCGGCAATTCCGGCAATCTCGCGGGCCGTTCCGACGAAGACCGTCAGCGTGCCCGCCTTGCGTTCAGCGGAAGGAGCGGCCACGAAACGGATCGTCTGGTTCGGCATCTGGGTTCTGAGCGCCAGCGCCTGTGAAAGACGCAGGAGAGAATCCGCAAATGCCGGATTGCCGAGCGCCGGTGCGACAATCTCGATAGACGTCATCGCCTTGCCATCCGGCCCCGTTGCCTGAATATCGTCGATATTGGCAAAGCTTCCGGCGACATCCGCATTAAAGCCGATATAGGTATTGGCAGGGTCTACATCGGTCCACAGATCGTAGGTGGACTGGATCGTGCAATCGGTTCTGTGGCGCTGCTGCACGCCCAGTCTCACGACATTTGAGCCGACCTGCAAGACGCCGGGCGGTATCTTCAAGGAGACATTGCCCTCGCTGTCGGGCGCTTCGATACGCGCCGGATCCAGCGCGACATTGTTCAGGCTGACCTGAAAATTCGAGCTTTCCGGCGCGACCACGATGGCGTTTTGATACCCGATATTGAGCGAAACGGCGGCGTTTACCTGCTCCGGCGTCAGATAGATGCTCCATTGCCGCCGGTCCATCTCCCCGGAAAGACTGAGCTTTTCATAGGGCAGAATGTATCGGCGGCGGCTGTCGGCATTGAGCGACGGGGCCGTTGCAGGAACAGGTCTTGCGCCTTCCTGACGCGGAGGAGCCGCAACCAGCGGCGGCAACGGAACGGCTGGGCGCTGTTGCGACTGCGGCGCGGGCTGAACCGCAAATGGCGGCGGGGCGGATGGCTGAGACGGCGTCTGGGCCGGAATTTGGGCCGGAATCTGGGCAGGTGGCTGCTGACGCGGCGCGGCAGGCGCGACGGCGGACGGCGGCACGGGTGTCGGAGCCGTCTGGGCGGGCCGTTCCGGCGACATGTCGAAGGGCGAGGACTGCGCCATCGCGCCCGTGGCGACGGCCCCCCATACCAACATTGCCAGAGAATCCCGGATGGGTTTACGGCCGATCATTTTACCGCTCCGACAGGTTTGGCGTCTCTGGGAGCAGGCCGAAGCGTTCGGACCAGATAATAAAGGCCGCGCTGCGTCTGGAAGAGCGATATGGCCAGGAAGATGGCCGTACCACGGATAAGGCCGGGGTTCTTGCGGCGCACCCGCTGGAATTCGCTCCATTGTTCCGAATTGGCGAAGATCAGGTCCGCAATCAGGCGGTGATCGACGGCGCGTTGCGGCGAAAAGGTGCAGCCGATCGAGACGAAACCCTCGCCCTTCACCGTTCGCACCACGTTGACAGGCATGGTTTCCGGCACGCCCTCGCTATGCGGCTTGACCTTGACGATGGCAGTCGCGCCTTTTTCGATGGTTGTCGCGCTGTCGAAGAGATTGATCAGCAGGCCATGCACCGACACGTTATCGATGGAAGCCGGCACCCAGGCGTCGCTACCCTCGAGCTTGACTTCGCAACGCCGTTTGACCGTGATGCGCCGCGACGCCGACTTGTCGCCGCGCTCGGAAACGACGCCGAGCGCACAGCCTGCAAAGATGAGATTGAGCAGGTTCCAGCCGCCGACCACAAGCGTGACATCCGCCTTGTAAGGCTCGCTGTAGATGCGCCAGGCGGCAAAGGCCATCGCCACCAGCAGCAGCGCGAAAATGACGAAGAACGGCCGGCTGATTTCCGAAAGCCGCGCCTCGGCAATGGATTCATCCTTCGCCGTCACCTTGAAGGTGGGCTTGCCGGGATTGAAAATCACCGAAACGACGGCAGGCAGGAGGTGAACCGTCTGCACATATTCGTAAAGTTCCGAAATCCACGGCCAGCGGAAGCTGCCATAGAGATAGTTCTGCATCATCAGGTTCACGAGCATATAGGCCGCCGTATAGGCCAAAAACTCGCCGCCCGAGGCCACGAAAATCTGAAGGTCGAAGAACAGGTAGAACAGCGGTGCGAACAGGAAGATGGTGCGCGGGAACGGAAACAGCCAGAACAGCGTCGACGACATGTAGCAGAGACGCTGCGTAAACGAGAGACCGCGCCGGAAAAGGGGCTGGCGGAAGATCAGGATCTGCATCATGCCCTGCGCCCAACGGCTGCGCTGGCCGATGAAGCTTGCGAAGGTGGCCGGCTGCAACCCGGCGATCAGCGGCTTGTCGACATAGATACTGTTCCAGCCGCGCGAATGCAGCGCCAGCGCCGTTTCGCAATCTTCCGTGATGCTGACGCCACTGAAACCTTCGGTATCCTGCAATGCCTCACGCCGCAGCACGGCGGCCGAACCGCAGAAGAATGCACCGTTCCACTTGTCGAGGCCGCGCTGGATGATGCCGTAAAACATCTCGTTTTCGCTCGGCATCGTCTCGAAGGTGCGCAAATTGCGCTCGATGGGATCGGGATTGACGAAGAAATGTGGTGTCTGCACCAGAAAGAGCCGTGGATCCTCTTCGAAATAACCAACCGTTTCCAGAAGGAAGTCGCGGGCGGGCGCGTGGTCGGCGTCGAACACGGTCACGAGCTCGCCGGTCGAATGGGCAAGACCGTTATTGAGATTTCCGGCCTTGGCGTGGACGTTGCGCTCGCGCGTCAGATAGCGCACGTCGAGGTCCTCGCAGAGCTTCTTCAACTCCTCGTGGCGGCGCTGCGCCGCCTGCGCCTCGACGATATTGCTGGCGTTGCGCTTCTGCACCGAGCCGCCATCGTCCAGCAGCCAGACGGTGAACCGGTCGGCCGGATAATCCATGTTCTTGGCCGCTGCGAGCGTATTGGCGAGAAGCTCAGCGTCCTCGTTATAGCTCGGCACGAAGACGTCGACCGTCGGCCGGTAGTCGGGTGAACCGGGCCTCGTCTTGCGCGACGGCAGCGGCATCGAGACGATGACGAGACTGAGCGCCAGCATCACAACGCTGTACATTTCCGCCAGATAGAGCAGAAAACCGGGAATGAAGTTCTCGAGCTGGTTGACGGGCGGCAACGTGCTGGTGGTGCGCCAGTAGACATAGCGCAGCACGATGGCCGTGCCGAAACCGAGCGCTACCAGACGCCAGGCCCCCTGCCCATTGAAGCTCTTGATCGTCGCCAGCAGGATGAGCGAAATCGCCGTGGCGACCAGATGCGTCTGCAGGCTGACCGGCATCGTGACGATGGCCAGAACGCAAAGCGACACAAGTAACCAGACAATGATTGTGATGGCCTTGCTCATCCAGAAACTTTCCGTTGTCTTCCCCACCCGGAATTTCGGTCCGGAATTTTTGCGATCTGCGCCTTGGCGTGCTCTTTCCCGCTGGTTCCGGCGATCACCTGCATCCTGACGCCACCCCCGAACCGGACAGACATGCGGGCGACGGAATGGAAACCTGCGGGACCTGCGACGGTTGCCGGCCACTATCTGCCGGCACACCATCCAGGCGCCTGCCCGCCACCGTGGGCCTTGCAGGCTGGAGGGGTGCGCCAGCCGATGCGGGCGACGGGATACTGACTGCAGCAACGGGTGGAAGCGGCTGCGGTTCCGGCTGGGCGGGCGGTGCAACGGCAGCCGTGCGACGAACGGGCCGGGGCGGCACGCTCGCGGTCACCTCGCTGCCGGGCCGCATCGGCACCTCATCCGCCTTTATGGGATAGACCGGGTGGCCCGGACGCCCGAGATTTTTATCCACCGCCTGCGGCGTGCCGTAAGGGTTCCAGCTGGGCGAGGCATAGGTGCCGGTGATCGTGTAATTATACATGACCGCCAGCAGCCGCTCGACGCTGGCGCCCGACTGGCAAAGGCGCAGCCGCACTTTGATGCGCCCGAGATTGCGGAAATCCTGCCGCATGCTTTCCGGCGAGCGTATGTCCTGCCAGCCATAAAGGCAGGTATCGTCGCCACGGCCGCTGCCGGCGGCATAGGAGAACGCGCCATAACCGTTTTGCAGGTAATTTGCCGACATGGCGATATTTTCGCCCGGAAACTCGGCGCGGATTTCCCGCGCGACGGAAGATGCCCTGAAACCGGAAAAAGCCAAAGCGTCGCCATCGGTATCGCCGGCCTGTTGCGGGCCGAAAAACTCCGCCTTGATGTAGTTCTGCCCGGGGGTGGTGGCCTCGGAGCGCAAGATGACCTGCTGCGCCACGGCATTGGAATAGGTGCGGTTGACCACGGTCACGATTTCAGGACCACCGGGCGGCGGGAAAACCAGCGCCTCGGAAGGAGACAGCATCTGGGATCCCCCGAAGGACCGAACGCCCGCGGGAGTATTGCAGCCCGACAGAACCGCAATGGAGAACAGCAATAAAGTATAGGCAGAAAAATTCACTGCCTTACGCCCCTTTATTTCCCCAACGCCGCCCAGGTTACAAGGAGACCGAATCACTAATGAGCAGACCATTGTTACGAAATACGTGAGGACTACGAATAAGCAATCTCAAATTTGCGTTGTAATTTCTGACACTTTATGGCTAGCGAATCACCATTTCCGCCCATGTTCGCCATGGAACAAGGTGGAACCAATCGCGCTGCTGGGGGTTGGCTTTCTGTCAGGTCCATAATTTTACGGTTGCAGCGCAATATGTCCCATGGTCTACTTGCCTCCATAATGACGTATTTTTATTGGTCCGCTTTTTATTCAACTGTAAAAACAGAGAGTTGACTCATGACATTGCAATTTCCGAGCATCGCGCAGACGCTTGCCGAAGAGATCGGAAGATTACGCAAATGGCTGGATGAGGACGCCCTGCCCCTGTGGTGGGAGGCGGGTTCGGCCCGGCCGGATG
>NZ_JAVAYA010000021.1:0-83980 GCF_041954855.1 Agrobacterium sp. LR_9 | reverse complement strand
CACCTGACTGCCAGCATCAACATGTCTACCATGGAGTTCGCACATGAACTCAACAGGCTCACAGCTTCACGGTACGCCAGGATTCACGGCGGCGTGGGTGCCTACGTGAACAACGCCCTGCTCCGGCTCCTCAAGGTGCGGACGGAGCTCCTCATCATCGATGACGCCCAATACCTCTTCTTCGAGCGGACGTCGAAGACGGCTGCCAGCATGTTCAAGCTGATCAAGACGATCGTCGATTACAACTCCCTGAGCGTCATGCTGGTGGGCGAAGAGCGGGTGAATGACTATGTCAACTCGATCGATGCCTTCGTCAACCGCGGCTATAATTCCCACGTCCTGAAATCGCTGTCGGCAGGGAAGTCGGACATGAAGCGGTTTGAGAAGCTGCTCGGTGCGATCGACAGGCGCCTCCCCTTCGCTAACCTTAGCGGCCTCGATAACCCATACATCGCGCGTGAGATGTACCGATACTCCGGCGGCATGATCGGCCGCGTGATGAATCTTGTCCGCCCGGCCGCATTCAAGGCAATCAACCAGGGCACCTCCATGATCATGATCGAGCATTTCCGGGAGGCCGTCGCCACTCGCCGCCGGAAAGGCGACGACCACGACTATTTTGGAGGGTTCCGCGATGCTGCATGACCATTTCCGCGCTGAGCGCATCTTCTCGAGATGGAGGGTGCGCCCCTGCTTTGGTGAACCCACGAACGCCTACTTCGCAAGGCTCGTCTACGATGGAGAAGACTGCCTTCCCGAGTCCTTTGCGAAGAAGACTGGCATCTGGATCACTCGGGACAGGTGGCAGATACTCCTCCAGGCCCTTCTGAAGCTCCCGTTATCGGACGCCGAAAAGGAAGGCCTGGAATGGTGGTCTCCTGTGCAAGCCGACAGTCGTCATTGGGCTCTCTGCAACGAGAGAATTAGTATGACGATGGTGAAGCCGGGCGCGAGAGCGTGCCCGGAATGCCTGAAGGAGGCGGAGTACCACAGGGTCTGGTGGGATTTGAACAGCTTTCAGACGTGTCCAATCCACGACTGTGCTCTTCAGTCCAACCCGAACCGACATGACCGCCGATGGCCGTTCTACGGGATCTGCAAGGACAAGTTCGACGCTCCACCTCAGCTTTCCAATAGGGGACGCGGGACGCTTGAAGGATACATTCTTCAACGACTGGGCGCAGTGCGTGCCTCTGCAGACTGCCCGCTGCTGGATGGCCAGCCACTGGACGCAGTCATCAGTAGCTGCACCCTCGTGGGCACATTCCTCGCGAATCCTCCTGCGCGCAGGAAGCCGAAGATGTCCACCGACAACTACGAGATCGGCTTCCAAGCCCTTTGCCGTGACGAAGAACATCTGGTCGACAACTTCACCAAATGGCTCCAGAGGCATTATCCGAAAGACGAGATTCGACAAATTGCCATGCGGCAGTTTGGTTTCGCCAGACACCTGTCGCGAAATCGAAAGCCACTGAAGGATTTGATCTCGAAGTCCCAAGTCAGGGCCTGCGCGCGTTTGGGAATGCTCAACCCCAAACTCCGCAGCTTGCCTGGCGTTGATGCCCCCGT
Source organism: Agrobacterium sp. LR_9 (assembly GCF_041954855.1). Classification (NCBI taxonomy): domain Bacteria; kingdom Pseudomonadati; phylum Pseudomonadota; class Alphaproteobacteria; order Hyphomicrobiales; family Rhizobiaceae; genus Agrobacterium; species Agrobacterium sp. LR_9. Next base: position 82,411 of record NZ_JAVAYA010000021.1, on the reverse strand, counting down.
GCTCAAGAGCAACCTGCCAAAAGTTCTCGGCATCACGATCTACAGCTCAAACCAGCTTCTTCACCGGGTAGGATTCGATCTTCAAAAAGGATCGGGGCACCTCGTGGAAATTCCCAGCCAGCTCGTGGAGCAGCTCAAAACAGAAGTCGCTGGATCGGTGTCGATGTCGGAGGCCGCGGATCTGCTCGGCTGCACTGAGGTGGACGCCGATCTTGTCTCCATAAAGCTCGCGAAGGCCGGATGGGCTGGATGCATCCAGCTTCGCCGGGAGCATGGAATAGTCCGCCACTTCATCCGTGCCGAACTGGAGAAACTCCTGGAAATCATCCGATCGCTGCCGACGGATACGGAAAAAACGCAGACGGTCCGCTTGTCGGGGCGCGTCATAAAGGACGTGGTGTCAGAGACCCGGCTCATGGCTGACGTCCTCCTCGGCAGGGAGATCGCCTATTCCGATCCCGCCGTCCCCGGCTTAAGGGGCCTGCGGTTCATGAAACGAAGGTATGGCGGAAAGCCCGCGGAAATCGGCCGTAAGAGGATCGATGCCATGGCCATGATCTGGAGCGAGTTCTCAGCCATGACGGGCGTGCCAAGCAGAGGAATACAGCGCCTCGTCGAGCAGGGCATCCTGGAGCCGCATTCAGAAAAGGGGCTGACTAGGAAGAGCGCGAATGATTTCCATGCCCGCTATATCAACCCGGTGCGATACCTTCGGGGACAGGGAATGATCCAGCATGGCGCCATAAAGCTGCTTGAGTCCTTTCGTTTCGAATACGCGTTTCCCCATCACGACGTCGGTGTGGTTCTCGTAACTAGGAAGCATTTCATCGAGAGGGTCGGCCCCCTGTATCATCCTCCGAAACGGGTTATCGACTTGTGGCCTAAACTGGTGAAGGCGGGAAAGGTCAATTGCGCGTCCCTCATGATCCCCAAGACTCCCGGCGATGGAATGTTCGACATCGGGCCGAGCAGTCGTCTGCTTTCGATCAAGGCAATACTGCGGGCCGATGGCATCTGGATCGGCATGGAGTTCCTTCCGCAGTATCGGCGGCTATGGAAGATACTCACCGCCAACGAACATCGGATCCGAGAGTCCTTGGAATATTTCCGGTTCGAGCAGACCGAGAACTTGGTGACGATCAATGCGACGGTGCAGGCTGCCGAGGATATCCATCAGGCGACGATAGATCTCGGACGGGTGAACGAGTTCTTCCGAAATAAGAGACACTGATCGTAGCAGTAGTGGTCGAAGGCGCGGCTTCTGGGAGCTGCGCTTTCCTCCCGCCGGATGGTCTCCATCCGCAGCGGAGAAGAGCCTATTTCCGCTTCTCGGCCTTAGGGTCTGAACGGAAGCTCACATAGAAGTTGCTGTCGATGACCGCATTGGCAAAGTCTGCCGCCGTGCGCTTTTTCGGTGCTTCAGCCACGCGCTCGACCACGACGCACGCAGGTCTGATCTGCGAACGCTTTACGTAGTTGGCGGGACTGTTCTTCACCTTGCGCATCAGTAATCCGTGAAGATCTTCCTGAGATCCTTGTCGCTGATATTGTTCTTGCAGGCATCGCCTACACGGCGCGCCTGACCTCCATTAACGCTCTTGTAGCAGGTACTGGTTCCATCCGCGTTAACGGTCATTTCATACTGGGCACCCTCGACCGACTTTGTCCAGACCCTTCGGTCTACGTGGTCGACGAGCCGCCAATCGAGGCATCCGCCATCGATCCCTGCCATTGCATTGGCAACATCGAGCGCCGACTGGTACCGATCTTCGGCCTTCGTCTCCAGACATCTCTTGATCACATTACGGAGGGTTGATGGCACATGTGGAGCGAACGACTTCCGGTCGGGGAAGCGACCATTCCGTACATCGAAGCGGAAGGCATCCCGGTCGAAGGCGTTCGGAGGCCCATATTTCGCCATCTGGGCGCGGAAATGCTCATTACCGTTGCACATGCGGTAGAGCGTCAGTCCGACCTGGTAGATGTCGAACGTCCGGTCGAACTGATCGCGTTCCATCGCTTCAGGGGGCATCATGGGGCCGTAGTGCCTGTCCTGCGCGGCGATGCCGCGATAGTTCATCTGCTTCGCCTGGCCGAAGTCAGAGACGAGTGCCTCGCGTCGCGGCGACAGCAGGATGTTGTCAGGCTTCACGTCGAAATGGACGAGTCCTTTGGAATGGATGTTGTGCAGGCCGGCGAGGATCTGGGAACCGAGACTGACGATCTCCCGGACAGTCATGTGTCGTCCGGTGATGAGATCCTTGATCGAGCCATTCCGGTAATATGGCATCGCCACATAGACATGATCGTCGTCATAGCAGGCGTAGTGGATCTGTACCACGTGCGGATGAGCGCTCGCATAGAGAGACTGGGACTCGGCGAAGAACTCGTCTGTCGAATTCAGGGAGTTCTTCTGGATCTGCTTCGTGACGATCTCCGCATTGAGCTGATGATCGCGGGTCACGTAGGTGCGCGAGTTGCGTCCGTCCTGCCCGATTTCCTTTAGGATGTCGAACGTGAGTTCCGCCTTCTGGTATGGCTTAAGCATCCTTGGCCCCCATTGCGCACAGGATTGCTTCCCGCTCTTCCTTTCCCATCTTGTTCCAGTTGTCGACGCCAGGGTCTTCATCGCCATCGACCAGTGGCTTGAACTTCTTGCGGTCGATGCCGAGCCGCTTGGAGATCGATGAGATTTGCCCGACGTAGTAGGATTGAAGCTCGCTGCTCGCGAAGGCCTCCTGAATGACGCCTTCTATCTGGATCCGTTCAATGCTGGGGTAGTTGGCCGCCGACTCCGTCACCCTCACCCCCGCACGCTCAACCTGATATTCGCGGAGGACATCCAGAAGATTCGAGCGCACGTATTTCAACGCGGCCGGCGTTTCGAAAGCCGCCGGGATCTTGATCTCCTCGACGTTGAGGATAGAGCCTGCATCGGTGTCGTAGATCGCGAAGGTGATGACCTTCGGCGCGGCGCGTATGCCTATAGTGATCATGGTTCCCCCAGCCCCGGCGTCAGGATCGCTTCGCTGGCGAATCCTTGCCGAGTCGCAGGGATCTTACGTCACTGGCCGACTACAACTCAAGGTCATCTGAATTGGCCGCCCTATGGCTCCTTCGGGAAGGAATTCCTTAAGCTACAGTTTGTAAATCGCCATGCTGCGAACAGCAAAAAAGAGGAGTCGCGCCGTGGCGGGCACATGGATCCGGGTGAAGTCGAACGGTGAATACGATATCGAGGAACAGAGGCCTTGTTCTGCAGGGCTATGCTTTCGGGTGAAGGGGCCTGGCATATTCGGATCCGGCTTGTGCCGTGATCTCAAAGAGGCGGAAGACATGATCCGCCAGGCCCGAAGCAACCAACAGAACAATCGTCCAGACGATGACTCAGACGATGAGCCGTCCTTCCGACGCTAGCGCCTCGGCACGCGCAGTGTCCACTGGGTTCAGGGCGATGGCTTCCTGCCGACGGCGAATAGCCAACAATTCCTTCGGGCTGATCACATTTTCGATCAGGATCGCCACGCTGGGATGAGAGAGGTCGAGGAGGCTCCCGGCGCCGAAGCGTTCTTCGAATTCAGAGGCGCGCTTGCAATATGCTGCCAATCCGGAGAAGTCTTCCGACAACGCGCCTTGATCCTCCAGCTCCTTCAGCATTTCCCTCAGAGAACCCAGAGATCCAATACTGGCGCAGTGCTGCATTGCCTCTAGGTAAGGGATGCCCGTGATCGGTGTCACCGGAGTCGTCGTGGTGGGATTGGATACTGCGTTCATTGCCATTGATCTCCTATCTTATGATTAGAGGTCGAACGGCGGATCCGGGCAAGTTCCCGTCTCAGGCGGTTATATGGTCATAGGCCTTGCCCACCGAACCCACTCGGGTAATCATTAGGCACCATTAGATTCGGGGTTTGCGATCAAAAACTGAGTCCGCGGTTATGCTTCCCAGGCGAGTAAGAATCCGCGCTTATCGAATCTGAGTTCGTGTTTATGATTGCAGACATCGCGAAAAATGTAGTGTTTTCAGCGCTGCCGAATCCGCGGTTATGTGGCGGTCCAGACTCAGGGTCTTCAGCGTTTCATACTACCCCTGAAACAATCACAGGACACATCGAGGGTAAGCTTCAAGAGCCCCGGATGAAACGATCTGGCTGGGACTGCGTCAAAAGGCCCCTACCCGAGTGCATGAATTGGCGTTGTTGAAGCAGCCGGTTTGAGGTAGCCCTGTCCTCGATAGATTGTATCAAGTAACAGACTGGAAATACTCAGATGATGGAATGGGATTGGGTAGATTTGTTCCCCTTGGTCTTCTTTCCGTTCAAGATTATCGTGTTGGGCACGGGCATGTTCTTCGCCATCAAGTGGCATCACGATCAGGCGAAGAAGGAAAAGGGCCCTAGCGGCCCGTAAGCGCCCGCCGGTCGGGCGGCGAAAAATTCAGTTCTCATCGGATGGATGTTTTCGCGCGTGAACCGGTGCCGGGGAACCGCATGGCAATGGTTGCCGGTGCGGATGATCCGGCCGTCACGAAATGAAGATGTTGCGTTTCGCACGGTGGACATCGATTTTGCCAGAACGGCTTTCGCTTGCGCCGCATCGTCGTTGAACGCCGGCGGGGATGCCTCCCCGCCGAAACGCATGTTGGAACGGATCGCCGCTCAGAACTCCTGCCAGTCGCCCTTTGTATCGACGGCGGCATTGCCCGAAAACGCCGAGGCGATCTTGCGGCCCAGTGCACGGACCGGAGAGGCGACATATTTGTCGCTGCCACCGGCGCTGCGAACCGGCGCAGGCTGGCTTTTCGGTTGATAGGCGCCGTCGGCGAGCCGGAACTGGGAGAGCAGCTGGTTGAGCGACGCCACTTCCTTGGCGAGGCTGTGGCTGGCGGCATTGGTTTCTTCCACCATGGCCGCATTTTTCTGCGTGTCCTGATCCATCTGGTTGACCGCCGTATTGATCTGCTGCAGTCCGGAAGACTGTTCCTGCGCGGCCTCCACGATGGAGACGACGTGCCGGTTGATTTCCTGCACTTCAGAAACGATGGTCGCCAGCGCCTTGCCGGTGTCGCCCACCAGCTGAACGCCCTGCTGCACCTGATCGTTTGAGGTGTTGATCAGCGCCTTGATCTCCTTGGCGGCATGGGCGGAGCGCTGGGCAAGCTCACGCACTTCCTGCGCGACGACGGCAAAACCCTTGCCGGCCTCGCCCGCACGCGCGGCTTCCACGCCGGCATTCAGCGCCAGAAGGTTGGTCTGGAAGGCAATTTCGTCGATGACGCCGATGATGTTGCTGATCTCATTGGCGGATTTCGCAATCTGCTCCATGGCGACCACGGCGCGGCGCACCACGTCGCCGGATTGCTCGGCGCCCGCCTTGGCGCGGCTGACGATCTCGCCCGCCTCCTGCGCACGACGGGTGGAATCGTGCACCGTCGTGGTGATTTCTTCCAGAGCTGCGGCGGTTTCTTCCACGGCAGCGGCCTGCTGTTCGGTGCGCTTGGCCAGATCGTCGGCCGCAGATTTGATCTCGTCCGCGCCCGCGCCGATGCCACTGGCGTTCTGGGCCACCTTGGTCAGGGCCGCCTGCAGCTTTTCGGCGGACATGTTGAAATCGTTACGAACGGCGTCGAGCGTGGCGGTGAACGGCTGGCCGATGCGATAGGAAACATCGCCCTCCGAAAGCTTCGAGAGACCGGCGGCGAGATTGTCGACGGCGAACTTGACGTCGGCCGCTTCCCTTGCCTTCTGCTGCTCGCGCTCCATCCGGTCTTTCTCCGAGAGGCTGCGATTGGCTTCGGTTTCCTGCTCGAGACGAATGCGCTCGATGGCGTTTTCACGGAAGACCTGCACGGCCTTCGCCATCTGGCCCACTTCGTCGCGGCGCGTCATGCCGTCGATTTCCGTCGCCGTCTCGCCGCCGGCAAGCGACACCATGCGCTCGCGCAGGCGGGCGATAGGGGTTGTGATGCCGCGGGACGCCACGAACAGCGCCAGAATGATGCCGACCGCAAAAGCGACGCCGACAACCACCAGCGAGGTGAAGATGATCGAATTGGTCTGGTCCGTCAGTTCGTCGCTTCCCTGGACGACGCCCTTGGCAAGCTTGTCCAGCAGCGCCGTCATGGCAACCGAAGTCGCGTGAATGGAGGCGTCCGCCTTGAGCAACTGGGCAGCGGATTCGTCATTACGGTTTGCCATACCAAGTTCGACAGCCTTATCCGTCATGGCGGTTATGGCCTGCGACTGCGCGATGAAGGCGTCCATGGCGGCGGACTCTTCGGGAAAAACAGTCTTCACATTATTGAGACGCTGGAGGAGCGCGCCCTTGCTGTCACTGTAGGCCTGCTTGGCGGCCTTTATCTCCGGCCCGTTCACGTCGTACGCCATGACCTGATAGGCGCCATAGGCCAGGGCAACCAGATTTCGGTTGGCACGCGCAAGCTCCACCAGAGCGGCGTTGTCGTTGGCGATAAAGAGCGAGTAGGCCGTGTCCGCTTCCTTGTAGCGGGTGGACATGAAGGCGGCGGCGCCAAGGCCGACGATGCAGAGCGGAAGAATGAGCGACAGGATTTTGGTGCGGATACTGGCGTTTTGAAGAAACGACACGGGAAACTCCTGAAATTGACGCCGCTCCTTTCCCGTGCCGGAGGTGTTCGGCAAAAATGACATTGCACGTCGAAAGCCTACATCATCAAGGCCCCGTCAGCCGGATCATCAGCCATGTCGCAGCCTGCATCATGCACCTGCCCGCAAAACCGGGAAACGACTGACCGCGACCGGAAAAAAATGGAGAACAGTACTTTATAATGTTCAAATTTACTTTATATAATAACAATTATACTTAAAAACTTTAAAATTCCTTTATGCCGCATGCTGTTTCGAGCGCGCACGGAACAAAAAAACGGCAGGCTTTTCAGCCTGCCGCATGCATTTCCGATAGTGGCGTTGGAAGCGCTCGCGTCAAGCCGCCGCGCCCCGCAGCGCTGTCGCAACCGTGTGGATATGCGCCGCACCAATGCCGCAGCAGCCGCCGATCATGGTCGCGCCCGCATCCGCCCAGGAGCAGGCAAAACGGGAATAGACATCGCCGGTCAGATCGGCGCGCGTGCCATGCAGCCCTTCATTTGCGGCGGAATCGCCCTGCTCGCCTTCAAAGGCATTGGCGTAGACGCCGATTTCCAGCGACACAGCCTTTTCCGCGAAGACGGCGGCGGCCGTCTCGACGGCGGCCTTCATGACTTCCGGCTTGCTGCAATTGAACAGAAGCGCGGCGGCACCCGATTGCGCCGCCCATTCGGCCGCCGCCCTGACCGTTTCACCGGAGCGAAGCGCAGGCTCGGCGCCGGCCGCAGCCGCATCGTCGTTGAGCGTGAAGGAAATCCAGAACGGTTTGCCGGTTGCGGCAACGGCCTCGCGCACCGCTTCGCCCTCGGCGATCAGGCTGAGGGTCTCACCGAGCCAGACATCGACATGAGGCGCGAGATTGTCGACCAGCACCTTCAGATAGGCCTGCACCCGCGTGGCATCGAAATTCTGCGGCTCATAGGAACCGAAGATCGGCGGCAGCGAACCCGCCACCAGCACCTTGCGACCGGAAGCATCCGCCGCTTCGCGCGCCAGCTTGCCCGAAAGGGCGATCAGCGATGCGCCATCCCTCTGGAAACGCTCTTCGCCGATGTGGAAGGGCACCAGCGCATAAGAATTGGTGGTGACGACATCGGCGCCGGCTTCGATGAATTCCGCATGCACCTGCTGCACGATATCGGGCGCGTCGATAAGCGCCAGCGCCGACCATTCCGGTTGTTTCAGCTCGGCGCCCAGCCGCTGCAATTCGCGGCTCATGCCGCCGTCGAGGATACGGATTGTGCTCATGGTCATACTCCCTGAATGTTTATCGCCTGACTGGCACCTGCTGTTCGACAAGGCCGAAACAGCGGGCGATGATGGCGGTGAGAATGAGATAGAAGACGGTGACGACGATCAGCGGCTCATAGACCAGAAGCGTGTCCTGCCGCACCTTGTAGGCGACGGCGTAGAGGTCCATCACCGTCACGGTGAAAGCAAGCGGCGTGGCTTTAAGCTGCATCACCACCTCGCCGGCAATGGTCGGCAGCGCGATGCGGATGGCGCGCGGCAGCCAGATGCGGCGAATGAGGGTGAAACGGCCCATGCCGAACGCCCTGCCCGCCTCCAGCTCACCTTTCGGAACCGCCAGCAGCGCGCCGCGCAGAACTTCCGCCTCATAGGCCGCATAATTCAGCGTGAAGCTGACGGCCGCGAAGAAGAACCCTTCGCGCAGCACCGGCCACATGAAGCTTTGGCGCAGGCCGGGGATCATCGGCAGAAGCGAGCCAACGCCGTAATAAAGCAGCCAGAGCTGGATGAGCAGCGGCGTGCCCCGGAAGAAGGTGCAATAGGCCCGCGCCAGGATTTTCGTCACCCGCCCGCCGCTCACCTGCGCAAACGCAAGCCCGATGGCGAGGAGAAAACCGATGCTGACGGAGATGGCGAGCAGCGCCACCGTCTGCCATGCACCCGAAAGAAGCAGCGGCCAATATTTGGCGACCCATGAAAAATCCATGCCGTTCCCCTTACGCCAAGGCCGGTTGGCCGCGCCGCACCCGGCGTTCCAACAGCGAGAAGACGAGATTGGAGAGGAGCGTGATGGCGAGATAAAGGAAAGCCGCCGCCAGGAAGAACAGGAAATATTGCTTGGTGCTGGCCCCTGCCAAGCGCGTTGCCAGCGCCAGTTCCTGATAACCGACGACGGCCACCAGCGCGCTGTCCTTGGTCACGGCAAGCCAGAGATTGGCAAGACCCGGCAGCGCATTCGGCAGCAATGCCGGCAGGACCACGCGACGGAAACGCAGGAAAGGCGACATGCCGAAGGCGCGCGCCGCCTCGATCTGCCCGCTCGGAATGGCAAGGATCGCCCCGCGCAGCACCTCGGTCATATAGGCCCCCTGCACGAAACCCAGAACCGCAACGGCAGCGACGAAACCGTTCACCTCCAGCGGCGGCATGCCGGCCAGCAGCAACAGCCGGTTGAGCCCATCCGTACCGGCATAATAAAGCCCGACGATGAGAATGAGTTCGGGAACGGCGCGGATCGCCGTGGTGTAGAAATTGAGCAACAGGCCAAGCGGCCTGTTACCGGACAGCTTGCCGAGCGCGCCGGCAAGCCCGATGACGATACCGATGAGATAGGCACCGGCGGAAATGGCAAGTGTCGACGCCGCACCCTTCAAAAGGGTGCCGCCCCATCCCGGAGGATAGGGTGACAGAAGCTGCAACGTGGTTTCAAGGCTTACCATTGATATGACCGATCAGGGCTTGCTGCCGTAGATGTCGAAGCTGAAGTACTTCCTGGTGATCTCGTCATATTTGCCGCTGGCGCGCACGGCGGCGATTGCCGCATTCAGCTTGGCCTTGAGTTCGGTGTCTTCCTTGCGCAGGCCGCCGGAAACGCCGAGACCGAGGATTTGCTTGTCGTCGGCCACGTTGCCCATGTCGGCGCAGCAATCCTTGCCGGCATCGCTCTTCACGAAGGCATCGAGAACCAGCGAGTCGCCGAAGACATAGTCGATACGGCCGGCGGCCAGATCCTGGAACGCCTCGTCCAGCGTCTGGTAGGTCTTCTCGTCAGCAACAGCAGCGAAATATTTCTTGTAATATTCGGACTGGATAGTTGCCACCTGAATGCCGATGGTCTTGCCCTTGACATCTTCCGCCGCTGCACCGGGCTTTTCGCCCTTGGCGCCAATCAGCTTGCTCGGCGTGTTGTAATATTTGTCGGTGAAATCGATCACCTTCTGGCGCTCTTCCGTGTTCGACATGGACGACCAGATGACGTCGAATTTCTTGGTTTGGAGAGCCGGGATCAGCCCATCCCACGACAGTTCCACGATCGAGCATTTTTCCTTCATTTCCGCGCAGACGGCGTCCATGAGGTCGATTTCCCAGCCCTGCCACTTGCCGCTCGCATCCTTGGCGAAGAAGGGCGGATAGGCCTCGTTCATGATGCCGAAGCGCACGTCGGCGCTGGCGGTGAAGGCGGAAAACGCAAATGCCGTTCCGGCAAGCAGCGTGGCGAAGAATTTCATTCAAGTCTCTCCTGTTAAATACGGACTGTCAGGCAAAAGGGTCAATTGGTGAGCGCGCCGGTAAATTCCCGGCAGCGGGCGCTCAAGGGGTTTCCGAACACCTGCGCCGGCGGCCCCGCCTCCTCCACCCGGCCCTGATGCAAAAACACGACCTGCGAGGATACATCGCGCGCAAAGCGCATTTCGTGGGTGACGAGCAGCATGGTGCGGCCTTCCTCGGCCAGATCGCGAATGACCTTCAGAACCTCGCCCACAAGTTCGGGATCGAGCGCCGAAGTGGGTTCGTCGAACAGCATCACCGCCGGCTCCATGCAGAGCGCGCGCGCAATGGCGGCACGTTGCTGCTGCCCGCCGGATAGGAATGCCGGATAGGCGTTTTTCTTGTCATAAAGCCCGACCTTGTTCAGCAGGGCTTCGGCCTTTTCAACCGCCTCCTGCCGCCTGACGCCGAGAACATGAACGGGCGCCTCGATCACGTTTTCCAGAACGGTGCGATGGGCCCAGAGATTGAAATTCTGGAACACCATGCCAAGGCCGGTGCGCAGTTTTTCCACCTGCCGCCAGCTTTTCGGCACGGCCTTGCCGTCGCGGCCGGTTTTCGTGGCGATTTCCTCGCCATTGACGATGACGCGGCCGCGATCCGGCGTTTCGAGAAAATTCATACAGCGCAGAAAGGTGCTTTTGCCGGAACCGGAGGACCCGATGATCGAGATGACATCGCCCTTGTGGGCCTGCAAGGAAACGCCCTTCAAAACTTCATGCGTGCCGAAGCTCTTGTGGATGTCATCCGCCTCGAGCGCGCAGGCGCCTGTATCTGCCATCGATTGACCTAGCCGATCCGTTTTTTTTAGTGCCGCCGCGCCAATAGCCGGGGTTTCGCGGTGCGACGTGCACAATAACAAAGACTTGAGCCGCGCATGTTTAGCGAAAATAGCCGCAGACGCGCGCAACAATCGGCTCTTTTACATATTTGCAACGAAAAATCATTTCAAAATATCATCTGGAGCGAACGACAGGAGAAACCTGCCCTGACAGCGGTGTCGGGGCAATGCCCGCTCCACCCACGGCTCTCTCCGGTTCCCGCTCCGCCTCGTCCTCCACGAGGCTGGCATTGGCCTGAAGGTGCAGACCCATCACGGCGACGATGAGGAAGAACCAGACGAACCCGGTACTGAGGAAAAACAGCGTTTCCAGAAAGCCGTAGAGCAGCACATAAAGCCATACGCCGACATAAAGCCGCGTCAGCGGACTGTTGCGCGTGGCCTCGTTCATTTTGCCGAGATAGTGCAGCGGCAGGAGATAAATCCACACCAGCACCAGCACCAGCCCCGGCACGCCGCCGGCCAGCAGAAGGTCGAAATAACCATTGTGCGAATCCGGCGCGGTCGTCGCCCAGGTATTGTTCTCGGTGAAACTCGACATCAGGGCATCGCTGCGCCAGAAGGCCTGGTAGCCGTATCCGAGGAGCGGGCTTTGACGGATGTAATCGATGGCGACGGTCCAGATATCCCGTCTGCCGGTAAAGCTGGCGTCGAGCCCCAGCTTCGTCAGCATCTGCGAAAAGACGGGATCGACCGTGGTGCCGACGGTCACCAGCGCAAAAACCGCCAGAAACAGGGTCACGACCGTATAACGCCAGCGCGGCCAGCGCAGGATGAACCAGCCTGCCGCAATAATGATCGGCATCAGCCCGAGCGCGGTCTTGCCGCCCGACTTGACCAGAAAGACCAGCGACAGCAACAGCACCGACAGCCCGCCGATGAAGGACCAGCGCTTGCAGAGATAAATACCGACTATAATCAACACCGCCATGACCGAGGCGGCCTCGTTCTTATGGCGGAAAACCCCGCGCCAATCCCCCGCCAGCAGCGGCTCCAGCGCATCGCTGGCCTGATGGATCGAGCGCGAGGGCAGCACGGTGATTCCGAAATAGCACAGGAACAATATGATCAGGGCGCATGTGGCAAGCAGCGTCGTGAAATGCCGCTCGGTGCGCGGCAATTGCAGGAAGCCGCCGGCAAGCACGCAGATGATGGCGCACATGACCAGCCGCCTGAGCGAAAATAGCGGCGCTTCGCCCGCAAGCGAGGTCAGGACAAACCAGCCGAAAATCGCCGCCATCAGCAGGCGCGGCATGAAGAGGATGGAAAACGACCGCTCCTTCGCCATGAAGGCCAGGAAACTGAAAAACAGGATAATCGCGGTCAACTGGTTGAGCAGGTTGGACCCGGCCGCCATGGCGGAGCCCTGATAGGTCGATGAGAGCGAGATATAGGGCGAAAAGCCGACCGTGAAAAACAGGAACGTCACGTAAAACAACACGTCCCGCCAGTAGCCACGCCCCTGTTCGCCATGCGCTGCATCCATAAGGGGTTTTTCTCTCCCTCTTTCCTGAAGCCACCCGCATTGAAACTCGTGCTTCGCATATTCGATAATACTAATATCCCGCGCAAATCCTATTTTTTAGTTATTCATGATGCACGGGGAAATAGTACCGCGATCGTGCGCTTTTCCTCGGGAAATCGGAGCCCGTAGACGCCAAACCCCAAAAAATCGCCTATAAAAATTTATCCGTATTTCATCCAAAGGTTGCTTGCTTGAGCGTATTTTGTTAACCTCAACCGATGTGGTTGATGCAGATCAATATATTGATATTAATATGGTTTACTCCAAATCCGATACTTTCGATTCCACCGGATTGCAGGTTTTATATCTATATTAATACATTCAAATATACGCTGCCTATGGTTGATTTCGTCAATGCGTAAAAAGGTGGGGGCCGACGGTGGACGTTCCGATACACACCCATGTGGACGATGGCGATAGCGGTCACTTGACACAACGCCCGGTTCAAATCGGTGTGTCCGGCATCCGCCCCATGCGCAGGGAAGACGTTCCGGCTGTCGAGGCCGTGCTCAACAGCGCTTTCAGGAAAACCGGGCAGGAGCGGAACTTCGATTTCGGCTCCTATATCGAAAAACTGTTTTTCGGCAGCCCCGCCTTCAGCCCGGAAAACGGCAGCGTTGTCTACGATGCCGGGGAGAACGGGGTCACCAGCGTCATTCTCGCCGTGCCCATGCGCTTCGTTGCGAATGGAAAAACCATTACCGCACGGCTGCTCTGCGCCTTCGCATCGGACGGGAAACGCGGTGCACTCGGTGCGGCGCGTCTGTCCCGGGGCATGCGGGCCTCCAAACACGACATGTTGTTCTCGGATACGGCTTCACCCGTCAGCGCCGATCACTGGGTGGCGACCGGCGGCAACATGCTGCCGATTGAAAGCCTGCAATGGCACAAGGCGCTTAAGCCCTTCTGCACCATCGCGCTGCGCATGCCGCGCCGTTCGAAACTGGCCAAAACCACGCTGGCGCTCGCCGCGCTCGGATTTATGGATGGAATCCTGCGACGGTGGAAAAAGGGTCTGAGACCGCAGGAGGCTGCCGGCGCTAGGGTGAGAACCGTGGATTACGAAACCTTCCGCCGCAGGGCGCTCGCGATGATCGAGCGTTTTTCCATCCGCCCGGAATGGTCTCACGAGGAATTCCACTGGCTGATCGAGATGAGCAGGGCCAATGAGAGTCTCGGCGAACTGAAAGGCGTGGTGATCGAGAATGCCGAAGGCCATGCCATGGGCGCTGCGCTGTTTTTCGGCCAGCGGGGCAGAACGGCCTATGTGCTCAATCTCGTTTGCGATGCCGGTTGCGAAAACGATGTCCTCAACACCCTGTTCCGCCATTTCGATGACGAGAACTATGCCCATGTCACAGGCATGGCGCAGCCCTTTCTCATCAACGCGCTTTACCGCCAGAACCACATGAGCTTCCGCCATGACGGTTATTTCTGCATGGCGACGCGCGATGACGCCCTGCGGGAAAGGGCGCTGGCCGGCGATATCTATATTGGCGGACTGTGCTCGGAGAGCTGGAGCAAGCTCATCACCGACTATTGAGCCCCCCGCCCCGCCTCACGACGGAAGACGGATCGAAACCCTCAAGCCTTGCTGAACCGCCCGACATTGGCCGAGATGAGATGGCGCAGCGCTTTCGCATAACGTTTGGAGCGCGTCTTGGCCGCCAGCGCGCTGGTCCAGTCCACCATCGATCCGTTGATGTCGAAATCGCCGAGCTGGCCTTCGGGAATATCGCCCTTTTCGATGCGCTCGACGATGGAGGCCAGCGCCGCATAAAATTCCGGCGAACGATAGGGCGGATGCAGTGAATACATGCCCTTGCCCGTGCCGAGAAAATCGAGGCGATAAACACCCGTGCGCATCATGTTCGTGCTCAGCACCTCCTCGGCGGGCATCGAGACAGGCTGCTGGTTATAGGCATAGGAGCGGATGCGCCGTTTGACATCGGGCTTGAGCAGTTCCAGCGAGCCGATGCGTTTCGCAAAACGTTCCATGTCGATCATGAAAAGCCGGGTGGAAACGGTGGCGAAACGCCAGGTGGGAATGCGCGACGGCAGCTTGCGCGGCGCAGGAATATTCTTTACGCCGGGCATGCCGACATGGCGGGAAATATCCAGATCGCCGCGCACCGTCGGCGGCCCGGAAAAGGGCGTGATGCACAGCGCATCCGGATTGGCCTTCTGAAGCGCGATGGCCTCGCCGAACCAGCTCTGGCTGCCGCCGCCGAACATCATGTCGCTGTCCATATGCAGCACATAACGGGCATTGGCGCGTTTCAGCCCGTAGAAATAGACATGGAAAGGCCCGCCATCGAAAGCCTTGGCGGGATAGGGGATCGGCGAGCGGGGAAAGAAGGTTTCCGTCACGGCGCTGCGCGCCGCATCGCTGTAATCGACGATATCCACGGAGAGATGCGGATAATTGGTCTGCATTTCCTCCAGCATGTCGAAGAGACGCTGGCGCGCCGCATCGAAACCGTTCCCCTTGTAGCGGCCGGCCCCCACCTGGCCCGTATCGACGGTCAGCAGAATGCGGTCCACCTGTCCGCCCCAGACCCTGAGTTGATGCGGCAGGGTCAGGGCCGCATGCGGGGCATCGAAGGGGTGCAGGTTGATTTGCAGCGCCTTTTGCACGGGAGGAAGCGGCATTTCAGCATTCATAGTCATGCACCACGGTTCCGGAATTCATTGATGATGGCCATCATGGGTTTTTCGTTGAAACTCCAGTCCAGCGGCAGCGGCCGGTTGGCGGTGCCGTCCCGGCGCGGATAGGCCCAGCGGATCCAGCTATATTGATCCGAGATGCCCCATGTGGTGATGGAGGAAAGCGCGCCGCCCGCGGAAGCCGCCTCCAGAAATTCACGGACCTGGCCGTTGATCAGCATATCGCGTTCGGCTTCCGGCGCGGGCAGCGTCTGGTCCATCACATCCAGCTCCGTTACCAGAACGGCAAGACCGTAACTGCGCATTTCCGCCGTGAAGGCGGCAAGCTCGTCCTTGGCGATCGGCCAGCCGCCGCGCAAATGCCCCTGCAGGCCGACGGCGTTGATCGGCGCGCCCTTCTCCAGCAGTTCGAGAATGAGATTGCGGAAGGCGGCGCGTTTGGCCGGCGATTTCTCGGCGGCAAATTCCACATCATATTCGTTGAGCACGAGCTGCGCCTTCGGATCGACGGCATGGGCGATCTCGAAAGCCTTCTTGATGGCGTCCGGCCCGGCGCCGTAATACCAGGCATCGCGCCGCGCGCGCACATTGCCCGGCACGTCGGGGATCGGCTCATTGACCACATCCCAGCTATGGATCACGTCCTTATAACGCTCCATCACCGTGACGATATGGGTCTCCATCAGCTTCTCGACCTTCACGCCGCCGCCGATGCTCGCAAGCCAGGGCGCGTTGGAGGCATACCAGATCAGCGGATGGCCGTGCATGGAAAGCTTGTGCTGACGGGCGAAATTGGCGATTGCATCGGCAGCGGCGAAATCGAACACCTCCGCCGAAGGCCGCAGGACCTCCCATTTCATTTCGGTAACGGGGGTGATGCGCGAGCAATATTTCACTACCGCCTCGCCGATGCGGCTATCGGCGGTAAGATCCGGCAGGTAAACAGCCGCGCCATAAGGGGCGGTTTTACTCGCCGCTTTCTTCTGCGCGGCAAAGGCCGGGCCGGCCACGGCATGCAGCAGGCCAGCGCTTGCCGCACCGCCCATAAAATTCCGCCGCCCAATCCGCATGCACCCGCCTCCGCAACCTTTATTCCCAAAACATAACATTCCGATCATAGGAAAAGGATATTAAAGATTTGCAAGGTTAACCGACGTTATACCACGTCATAATTGGCCAGACCCGCTTAATGCGGTAGTAACTTCGCTGTGCGAATTCTTGGCCCACGCCGCATGGAGTTTGAAGTCTTGGTTTCCGTTTCGATTGTCATTCCCGTTCGCAATGGCGAGCGTTACATCGTGGAAGCGATCGAAAGCGTGTTGCTGCAGGGCGAGACCATCGGCGAAGTGCTGGTGGTCGATGACGGCTCCACCGACACCACCGCACAAAAGGTGGAAGGTTTTTCCGATCCTCGCGTCAAATTGCTGGCCCGGCCGCAGGGAAGGCAGGGCGTTTCCGCCGTGCGCAATTTCGGCCTGTCGCAGGCGCGCGGCGAATGGACGATGTTTCTCGATGCCGACGATCGCCTGAAACCGGGCGCCATCGCGGCCCTTTGCGCCGGCATTTCCGGGCCGGATGTCGTCGCCGTTTATGGCGATTACGAGCGCATCGATGAAAACGGCGTCAAGATCGGCCGGCGCAATCTCATTCGCCGCCGGGAAAAACCCGATGGTTTCATTCTCCAGCCGCTGCTCGGCGGCAACTTCATCGTCAATGGCGGCATCATGCTGGTCAGGACCCGCATCTTTCAGGAATTCGGCGGTTTCGACGAGACTTTGCGTTATGCCGAAGACTGGTATGGCTGGTGCAGGCTGGCCGCCGCCGGCCGTTTCGTTTACCTGCCCGGCTGCCATGTGCTGGATTACCGCGTGCACAGAACGAGCGTGATGATGAACCGGCTTTTGACCTTCCGGGATTGCGAACCGGCAATCGAGGCCGTGTTTTCCGACCCGGCCATCGTCGCTGCCGTCTCGCCGCCGGAGCTGCGACGGCTTCGCCGCCGATCCGAAAACCATATGAATGCCTATACCGTGGCGCAGGCCTTCCGCGCCCGCCGCTACCGCGAGGCCTTTTCGGCGCTGGCCGATACCTTCCTCAACCGCCCGCGCCAGATCCTCAGGGCCGTCGTTTTTTCCGCCGCAGCGCTTGCCGGAATTTAGGAGTTTCCATGTCCGAGATCATGC
Organism: Agrobacterium sp. LR_9; assembly: GCF_041954855.1. Taxonomy (NCBI): domain Bacteria; kingdom Pseudomonadati; phylum Pseudomonadota; class Alphaproteobacteria; order Hyphomicrobiales; family Rhizobiaceae; genus Agrobacterium; species Agrobacterium sp. LR_9. Next base: position 65,053 of record NZ_JAVAYA010000021.1, on the reverse strand, counting down.
CGGAAGCGGTGGTGTGCATTCCGAGTTTCCGCCGGCCGGAAGGCCTGAAAAAGACGCTTCGGTCACTCGCAGCCCAGAAGGTCGATTTTCCCTTCGCCATCGTTGTGGTCGATAATGACGGCGCGGGCCAGGCGGGTCTCGCGGTCGCGCGCGCCTTTTTCGCCGAAAGCGGCATGGCCGGCGAGGCATTGGTCGAACCGACGCAGGGCAATTGTTACGCCATCAACACCGCCTTCCGCACCGCCCGGCAAAGCTATGCTTCGGCTGAGTGGTTCCTGATGATCGATGACGACGAGGCCGCCTCCCCCGTCTGGCTTGCCGAAATGGTTTCGGCGGCAAAATCCTTCGGCGTCGATATCGTCGGCGGCCCGGTCAACCGGGAATTCGACGCACCGGCTTCGAAGGCGGTTCTCTCGCATCCGCTGTTCGGCTCCATCGAAGCGCCGACCGGCCCCGTCGAGCAAATCCACGGATCGGGTAACTGCCTGATCTCACGGCGGGTTTTCGAGACGCTGGCGAAACCGGAATTCGACGTGCGCTTCAACTTCCTAGGCGGCGGCGACATGGATTTCTTCACCCGCTGCCGCAAGGCCGGTTTCAAATTCGCCTGGAATGCGCAAGCCCTCATCATCGAATATGTGCCGGAAAACCGCATGGCGCCACGCTGGATCATGGAGCGCTCGCTCCGAACCGGCATCATCAATTACAGCATCGACCGTGCCCGACGCCCCGGCCTGAATGGTGGGCTGCTGCTTGCCGCCAAAAACGCCGTCAGCCTGTGCCTGTCTCTTGTCCGCGCCGTTTCCGCCTTTGTGAAAACCGGAACCCTGCTGCCAGCAACGCATCCGCCGCTGATGTCCATCGGCCGCGTGATGGCAAGCCTCGGCATTACGCTCACGCCCTACAAGGCGCCGGCGAAGAAGAGCTGAAGCGGGATAGCTTCGGCTCAGCCAAGGGTTTTTTGCCTGCCGAGTGAGATCGTATTCGTGAACCGTTTCTGGAAACCGAACGACGACAAGGCCGTCGCAAGGACGAGGAGCGGCACGAGCACCGGCCAGAAGAAACAAAGGACAATGCCGGTGACGCGATAAAAATCCCAGTCCTTGCCGCGGCGGGCGCCTTCGATATAGGTCATGGCGAGAGAGGTAACGGTGCCAATTCCATATATTAAAAGAGAAATGGACGTAATCACCATTGGTGGCCTCAATAAATCTATGATTCGAATAAATTTGTAATATTGATGCACTGTAGCGCAGATGTTCGCAGTTGCAACGGATTTCAGCGACGCAGCGCATCCATTCAATAAGTTAGAACAATCTTATATTGTCGGGCGGGAGGCGAACGCGCGCTTTATTCTTCGCGCAGCGGCAGCTTGTCGCGATGATCTAGCGACCTTGTCCCGAAGCTCCGAAGCGATACTTCAGCAGCGAATATATGGCGATAGGATTGGTCAGCAGGTAACGTTTTCCGAGCCGCTTCGGCTCAAGCATGGCCCGGTAGAGCCATTCCAGCCCCATATCCTGCATCCATTGCGGTGCCCGGCTGTTCTTGCCGGCGAGGAAATCGAAAAGGCCGCCACAGGTCTTGATTACGGCGATGCCGGAAAGCCTGTCCAGATTGCGCGAGACGAAACGCTGCTCCAGCGGTATGCCGAAGCCAACCCAGAGAATATCCGTCCCGGATGCCGCGATATCGGCGAGGATCGCCTCTTCCTCGGCCCGGCTGAAATAACCGTTGCGCCGCCCCGCAAATATAAGGCACGGATAAAGCCTCTGCATTTCCTCGACCGCCGCGCGGTTCACCTCTTCGGAGCCGCCGAGGAAATAGAACCGGCTGCCCGTCTCTTCGGCGCGCTTCGCAACGGCATGAACGAGATCCGTGGTCGCAACCCGTTCTCTCAATGCCTTCGGGCAGAATTTGCGGGAGAAGATCACCAGCGACATGCCGTCCGCATGGATCTGGTCCGCCTGCCGAAGCATGGCGTCGAATTCCCGGTCGTGATGGCAGAGCGCGATGACCTGACCGTTTGCCGATGTCGAATAAAACGGTTTTGCACCGGCCGCACGCGCCGTCGTCGCGCGCAGGATGAAATCCCGCGCGGTTTCGTCGATGGTCGCGTCGGTAATGGGCAACGCCGCAAGCGGAATAACCGGCCAGACCTGGCCAGTCCCCTCCGCATCCGGCATCTCTCTCCCTGTCATAATCTGTCCGGTGTCCAAGATAGGCATCGTTTCATTGTTATATTCACGCTTATGCTTAGGGTATAAGGCTTCAAACACTACGAAGAACTATCATTAATATTTTTATAAATCCCCGTATGCGGCAGGCATTTTACACGCCTGAAGGTTGTGCGCCACATTTTCCGCCTATTCCGGTTTTCCAGCCGATGGGTTAAGGGACGCGGAAATCAAACCACGGAAGGGCTCCGGCCATGGAAACAATCTCGATCGACAATCGCGGCGATTTCGGCCTCTGGGCGATAGAACGAGCGAAAGAAATCGTCGCCAACGAGGCGTCCGACCTTGCCATTTCGGTTCGCGACGGCGACGAGGCGGGCATTCGCGATGCCGGCAATGCGCTGGGCGCGGCCATCGCCGCCGCGCTGCTCGAGGTTTATGACGGTCTGATTTCGGAAGAATAAGGCGGCACGCAGCCGGCTTCTCTTACCGCACCGCGACATCCGCGTGATCGTCCCGGCGAAGATAACCCCAGAGGCCGAGCGCCACGGCAATTGCGAGACCAAGGAACAGGCCGCCCATGCCGCCGGCAATCAGGAACGTCAGCTTGCCCGGCGGCCAGCTTCTGGAATTGGGCGCAACCGGCTGCGAAATCACCCGTACATTGGTGGAATCGATCGACTGCTGTTCGGCAAGCTGGCGCGAGCGGGTGAGATAAGTCTCATAGATCGCCGCCGCCGAGCGGGCGTCACGATCGAGATCACGCAGCCGCACCTGCGCCTCATTGTCGGTAAAGACATTGGCGCGTTCCGCCACCGCTTTCAGCCGCAGGGCATCGAGTGAGGAGCGCGCCTCCGCGACGTTGATCTTTGCCGCTTGAAGGATACGCCGCGCCTCATCCGCCATTCCCTGTTCCAGCATCGCCCGCTCCGCCCCTGCTGTCGCAAGCCGCGGATGGCGCGCGCCATAGGTCAGCGTCATCGCACCGATCTGCTGTTGCAGCGTGCTGTATTGCGCGCGGATCGTATTCATCGTCTGGCTGTCGAATATGGCGTCGCTCTGGGTGCGGTTCTGCGCAATCGCCGCCTCCATCTGCTTGAGGCGCGATTCTTCCTGAATGAGGCGCTGCTGGGTCGCAAGCACCTGAGCGTTCAGCTCACCGGAAGCCAGATTGCTGACGAGCTGGCCGTTATTTTCCTGCAGGCCGTTCTCACGGCGAAAATCGGCCACGCGCTTTTCGGCGGCGGTCACATTCTCGCGCATTTCCTCGAGCCGCTTCCTGAGATCGTCAACGACGCGTTGACTGCTGTCGGAGTTTGTCTGGAATAGCTCGCTTTCGAAAGCCTTCACGATGGCCTTGGAGACAGTCACCGATTTTTCGGCGTCATTGGTCCAGACCGAAAGCGTCACGACAAAGGATCGCGGGTCGCGTTCCGCCGCCACCCGATCGCCGAGCGAACGAAGCGCGCCGACCCGGTTGTCGTCATCTTCCGGTTTCGATGAGAACATCGCCTTCAGCCGGGCGAGCGGCGGTGGACTGATGAATTCAGGATCCTGATCGAGCTTCAACTCGTCCACCACCCGTGCCAGCACGTTGCGTGAGGTGATGGTGCGCAGCTTGCTTTCCACCTCGAGGATTTGCGTGTCGCGCTGCTGGTTGGGCGAAAACACGCCGTCATTGACGACATTCAGGTTGGAGGGATTGACGACGATATCCGTATAGGCCTTGTAGCGCGGCGGCGTCATGGAGGCATAGGTCAGAGCGCCGGCAACGCAGAGAACGATTGCCAGCACGATCCAGACAATGCCTTTGCGAAGCCAGAGGATGACGTCATCCACACCGATCCTGTCGATATGTTTCAGGCCCGGCAGCGCAGTCGCCAGACTGCCGCTCGGCGAAGCCGTCTTCACCGGCGTCTCGGCCGCAGCCGGCTCGGCGACGGTTTTCGCCGGTTTCGGCTCCAGATGCTCCTTTAGCACCGTACGCTCGAAAACCTCGTCCTCATCCACCAAATCGTCCAGCAGGGAACCATGGGTTCTCGCGGCAGGCGCCGTTTTTTCATCGAGCGGACGTGCCTGCTTATGTCCCGCCTTTTGAAGCCTGTACATCAGCCAATCCAACTCGAACGAACCACAAAAAGGCCGGCAACAGAGGGTTCCCATCGTCGCCAGAGCCGCTATCGACGGACAAGTTTAAATATGACGGGTGAATTTTAGGTTACCCGCATCAGTCCCGCCATCATCGCCTATTCGCGTCCGCGTTGAAAGGGATGATTGACTTGAATGGATCGATACGGTTCTTTCAACCGTTATATTTTTGCATTATCCATTTGACCCTCAAAGATTTTATCGAAACGGAGTTTGGAATGAGCCTGAAATTTGGAACGAGCGGCCTTCGCGGCCTCTCCGTCGATCTGAAAGGAAAAGCTTCTGCCGTCTATGCCACGGCATTTGCAAGGCACCTTCTCACATCGGGCCAGGCAAAGGCGGGCGATCCCATTCTCGTCGGCCGCGATTTCCGCGATTCGAGCCCGGATGTTTCCGCCACCTGCATCGCCGCGCTCAAAAAAGCCGGCCTGACCCCGTTCGATTGCGGCACGGTGCCGACACCCGCGCTGGCGCTTTACGGCCTGACGCTCAAGGCCGGCGCGCTGATGATCACCGGCTCGCATATTCCGGCCGACCGCAACGGCATCAAGTTCTACCGTCCGGACGGTGAAATCGACAAGCAGGACGAGACGGCGATTGCCGCTCTTGCCGCCGAAATCGAAGCGGAAGGCATCAGCGACGAGGCGGCGACTGCCGAAGACCATTCCGCCACCGCAGCCGAACTTTTCTACGAGCGCAACATCGCGCTGCTGCCGGAAAAAGCGCTCTCCGGCCTCAAGATCGGCGTTTACCAGCATAGCACGGTGGCGCGCGATCTCTTTGTCGACGTGCTTGCCCATTATGGTGCGGATGTCGTTCCGCTCGGCCGCTCCGAAACCTTCATCCCTGTCGACACCGAAGCGGTCTCGCCGGAAACGCTGGCCCTTCTCAAGAAATGGTCGCCGGAGCACGGTCTCGACGCCATCGTTTCCGCCGATGGCGACGGCGACCGTCCCCTGCTGACCGATGAAAACGGCGTGCCGCTGCGCGGCGACCTCATCGGCCTGATCACCGCCAATTTCCTCGGCGCCGGCGTGGTCGTCACCCCCGTCACCTCCAATTCCGGCATCGAGGCAAGCGGTTCGTTCGACGTCGTCCGCACCAAAGTCGGCTCCCCTTTCGTGATCGCGGGAATGGCTGAGGCGCTCGCCGCCGGCAAGAACGGTGTCATGGGCTTCGAGGCCAATGGCGGCCTGCTGACGGCCTCTGCCTTCACACTTAACGGTCGGGCGCTTTCGCCGCTGCCGACGCGTGACAGCTTCCTGCCGGTTCTCGCCGTGCTGCTTCTCTCGGCAGAACAGAAAAAGCCGCTGTCGCAGATCGCCGCCGCCTATAACCTGCCGGTCGCCGCCGCCGACCGTCTGGAAAATTTCGCGCAGGAAAAGAGCGCCGCCCTGATGACGCATCTGCGCGCCTCGCGCAGCAATCTCGAAGCCTTCCTCGCACCGGTCGGCACCGTGAAGGCGCTGAGCGACATCGACGGCCTGCGCGTGGCGCTTACCGATGGCAGCACCATCCATTTCCGCCCATCAGGCAATGCTCCCGAAATGCGCTGCTACGTCGAAGCCGCCAATCAAGACGAGGCCGAGACGCTTCTGAACAAGGGACTCGATCTCATCCGCAATTTTGGGTGAGAGTGGATGCCGCATACGCGATGGTGTAAGCTGCACGCATGAAGAGAACGGACGCAATCAGGAAACTCAAGCGCCACGCCCATGCAGTGAAAAGCATGGGCGCGACGTCGCTCTATCTTTTCGGATCGACGGCCCGCGATGAGGCCCTTGCCTCCAGCGATCTGGACATCTTCATCGACTATGATCCGGGCCGCCGTTTCTCGTTGATCGATCTCGTCGGTATCAAGCAGTTTCTGGAAGAAGAATTGGCCGTGGAGGTCGATGTGACGACACGCAACAGCCTCCACCCGCTGCTCCGGAATGACATCGAGCAATCCGCCGTACGGATATTTTGATGACCAGACGTAGGGTCGGGCCGGTTCTCGCCGAAATTCTGGAGGCCATAAACGGCATTGAGACCCACACCGCAGGCCTGTCGCTCACTGATTTCCAGCAAAATTGGCTCCTCAAACTCGCCGTGCAACGCGCCCTCGAAATCGTCTCCGAGGCGTCCCGTCACCTATCCGATGACTTGCTGGAGCTTGCGCCGGACGTACCGTGGAAACAGATTCGGGGAATCGGCAATATTCTGCGTCATGAGTACCACAAGATCGCGGATGATGTCGTTTGGGCCGTGGTCACCGAACATGTGCCGCCGCTCAAAATTGCTGTTGAGGCTATCCAACGATCCGTCGAAAGTGAAAACTGAGGACTTATCAGCGCCGTGTCGCAAATGTCGCACCCCGCCCGTGCCCTGTTGCTCTTCCGGCTCCATGGAGCGATAAGGACCGAAGGGCCACAAGAGGCGGACGATGAGCGGCGAGACCATTACCCTTTATGAAGCGATAGGTGGCGATGCGACCGTAAGGGCGCTGACCCGGCGCTTTTACGAATTGATGGATACCCTGCCGGAAGCGGCGCGCTGCCGTGCCATCCATCCCGCCGATCTTTCCGGCAGCGAGGCGAAGTTTTACGATTATCTGACGGGATATCTTGGCGGACCGCCCGTCTATGTCGAGAAACATGGCCACCCGATGCTGCGCCGCCGCCATTTCGTCGCCCCCATCGGCCCGGCAGAGCGGGATGAATGGCTGCTCTGCTTCCGCCGCGCCATGGACGAGACCATCGAAAACCCGAAGCTGCGCGAGATCATCTGGACGCCGGTGGAGCGGCTGGCCTTTCACATGCAGAACCAGGAGGCGGACAGCCAATGACCACGCAGAGCGCGACCATCGCAAGCCTGCCGCGCGAAAGATTGCGGGCCTTCATTCTGTTGCTGGGCGGCCTCCTGGGTGCTGCGGGCGTCATGCTTGCCGCCGCCGCCACCCACACCGGCGAAACCTATATGCTCGGCAATGCCTCGGCCATGGCGCTGGCGCATGCGCCGGTGCTGGTGGCGCTTCATATCGGCGCGGATCGCATCAGAACCGCCGTTCCGGCAGGCCTGATCCTCGGCCTCGGTACTGCGGTCTTTGTCGGCGATCTCGTTACCAGGCATTTTTCCGGCCACAGCCTGTTTCCCTACGCCGCACCCACTGGCGGCCTCGGCATGATCGGCGGGTGGCTGGTGCTGTGCGCGGGAGCATTTCTGAAGCCGAAGGGTTAGGCTTTAGCCCTTACGCCGCGTCCAGCGAAACGAGAGGATATTGCGGCCCTCTTCGGCCGCCGTGCCGATCTTGAAGGACGGCGTTTCACCGGGCTGGCGGGTGCGCAGATAGGGAAAAGTCACAACATTGCCGCCGCTTCTGGCAAGGCGGTTGCGCCTTTCGCGTTCACCGATGATTTCATAGATGTCGGTCAGGGCCGGATCGGCAGCCTGCTCGGCCATCTTGTGCAGTTCCACACGGCAGGCTTCCGCCGCCGGCTCTTCACCCTTAAAATTATTGCGCTCGTCGCTCATCGCTGGAGGTCCGTTCATTCATGGTCTGCAGCGCCCGCTCCAGACTGGATTTGCTGCCGTTGCGCAGCGGAATGAACGTCTTGCCGAATTTCTTGCAACCGGACTTCACCCGCAGACACGCATCGTGGCTGATACAGTCGATCGGGCAGAAAACGCAGTCGACGGAGGGAAGCACGGTATCGATGCGCGAGACGGCTTCACGCAGGCCGCCATCGTGATGAATGAGCTCCGCGCCGAAATTGCTGGCGATCTGGCGAAGATGAGCAACCTGACAGTCACGGCCGCCGACATAAAGAAAGCTTTTGGGACCGGAAAGCTGCTGTTCGGCCACGTCCCGCTCGGTTTGGGGAACGCCCTTGCCCTGCTTGCCGCCACGTTCGGCCTTCTTCTTTTCCTTGCGTGCCATTCCCTCACCTGCCGGTTGATTTTTCAATGCCCCGGACGTTCGGGATGCCGGCACCATAATAAAGATGAGTTTTGGAGTAAAGTATAAAGGTGATAATTTTCCTCATGTTTCGGCATAAAGAATCGATTGCTTAGAGCATTTCCAGGAAAAGTGGACCCGGTTTTCCGTCCGGAAATGCGCCAAAACAAAGAGTTAGAGTGTTTTCGCGATTCGAAGAACGCGAAAACACTCTAGGCGCGAGAACGGTTCCCTTCAGCCGTTTATCCGCAATCCGCCCATGAAAAGCTGCTCCAAATGCCGGGCCGCATCCTCGAAACGGCCCTCGCCGCCATTCTTCTCGCCCAGCACCGCCCGCACCTGCACATCGAAATCCGCATAATGCTGCGTGGTAGACCAGATGGAAAAAATGAGGTGATAAGGATCGCATTTGGCCATCCGTCCGGCCTTCACCCAGGCGCGGATCACCTCGGCCTTTTCATCCACCAGTTGTTTCAGCGGCCCCTTCAGCTCATCCTCGATATGCGGCGCGCCCTGTAGGATTTCATTGGCGAACAGGCGGCTTTCACGCGGGAAATCGCGCGACATTTCCAGCTTGCGACGAATATAGGAGCGAATCTCGCTTTCAGGATTGCCCTCGGCATCGAAAGCGCGCAGCGGGTCGAGCCATGTGTCCAGCACCCGCTCGATCAGCGCGCGATGCATCGCCTCTTTGGTGCGGAAATAATAAAGCACGTTCGGTTTCGACATGCCGGCCGCCTCGGCAATCTGATCGATGGTGGAACCGCGAAACCCGTTTGTGGAAAAAACACTGAGCGCGGCTTCAAGAATCGCTTCCTGCTTTTCTTCCTGAATGCGGGTCCGCTTCTGTGTTTTCGCTGCGCGCGGTATGGCCATTCTCAGCTCTCTGTTTCTTTTCCATGCAATTGCCCTTACAGTATGCTTAAAAAATAATCTCCGCGTACAGTTTAGGCAAAATTACTGCGATTCGTCACGAAATCCCTTGCTGACGCCACCGCGAATTTGCAATGTTTACCAGCCGGTCAATTTATCCCCCATCGCCATCACAAGGCAATGGCTGTTATCTTAACCGGCAAAAAAGGGAACGGCACAAGCTTTGCTTCGATAAAAACAAAACAGGTGAGGACGACACTTCATGGCGGCGGGTAAGAACTTGACGGTCAATGGCGACCGTCTGTGGGACAGTCTGATGGATATGGCGAAGATTGGCCCCGGCATTGCCGGCGGCAATAATCGCCGCACGCTGACGGATGAGGATGCGGAAGGCCGCCGCCTCTTTCAGCGCTGGTGCGAAGCGGCGGGCCTGACGATGGGCGTCGACCGCATGGGCACCATGTTCGCCACCCGCCCCGGCGAGGATCCGGATGCGCTTCCCGTTTATATCGGCAGCCACCTCGACACCCAGCCGACCGGCGGCAAGTTCGATGGCGTGCTCGGCGTGCTGGCCGGGCTGGAGGTGGTGCGCAGCCTGAATGACTTGAACATCAAAACCAGACACCCGATCACCGTCACCAACTGGTCAAACGAGGAAGGCGCACGCTTCGCCCCGGCCATGCTGGCTTCCGGCGTCTTCGCCGGCATTCACGATCTCGATTATGCCTATGGCCGCACCGATACCGACGGCAAGACCTATGGCGAAGAGCTGAAGCGCATCGGCTGGCTGGGCGAGGAAGAGGTGGGCGCGCGCAAAATGCACGCCTATTTCGAATATCACATCGAACAGGGACCGATCCTGGAGGCGGAAAGCAAACAGATCGGCGTTGTCACCCATTGCCAGGGTCTGTGGTGGCTGGAAGTGACGCTGACCGGCAAGGAAGCCCACACCGGCTCCACGCCTATGGCCATGCGCGTCAATGCCGGTCTTGCCGCCGCCCGCATTCTCGAAAAGGTGCAGGAGGTGGCCATGGCTCACCAGCCCGGCGCCGTCGCCGGCGTTGGCCAGATGATCTTCACGCCCAATTCCCGCAATGTGCTGCCCGGCAAGGTGGTCTTCACCATCGACCTCAGAACCCCCTCACAGGCGAAACTCGACAGCATGCGCGCCATCTTCGAGCGCGAGGTGCCGCAGATCGCCGAAGAACTCGGCGTGGGCTGCTCAATCGAGGCCATCGGCCATTTCGATCCCGTCACCTTCGACCCCGTTTTGGTCGGCCGCGTACGCTCCGCCGCCGAAAAACTCGGCTACAGCCACATGGATATCATCTCCGGCGCCGGCCACGATGCCTGCTGGACGGCAAGGGTCGCCCCCTCCACCATGATCTTCTGCCCCTGCGTGGACGGGCTTTCCCACAATGAGGCCGAGGAGATTTCGCCGGAATGGGCAGCCGCCGGCTGCGATGTGCTGCTGCATGCAGTGCTGGAGACTGCGGAGATCGCGGAATGACCGCCACCATCATCAAGAACGGCACCATCGTCACCGCCGACCTCACCTATAAGGCCGATGTGAAGATCGAAGGCGGCAGGATCACCGAGATCGGGCCTGATCTGACCGGCGGCACGGTACTCGATGCCACCGGATGTTATGTCATGCCCGGCGGCATCGATCCGCATGTGCATCTGGAAATGCCCTTCATGGGCACCTATTCCGCCGATCATTTCGAGAGCGGCACGCGCGCGGCGCTTGCCGGCGGCACGACCATGGTGGTGGATTTCTGCCTGCCGGAGCCCGGCCAGTCGCTTCTTGATGCCCTGCAGCGATGGGACAACAAGGCAACGCGCGCCAATTGCGATTATTCCTTCCACATGGCCGTCACCTGGTGGGGCGAGCAGGTCTTCAACGAGATGAAGACGCTGGTGCGGGAAAAAGGCATCAACTCCTTCAAGCACTTCATGGCCTATAAGGGCGCTTTGATGGTGAATGACGACGAGATGTTCGCCTCCTTCTCGCGCTGCGCCGAACTGGGCGCCATTCCCTTCGTGCATGCGGAAAACGGCGATATCGTCGCGCAGATGCAGGAAAAGCTGATGGCGGAAGGCAATGTCGGGCCGGAGGCGCATGCCTATTCCCGCCCACCCTCCGTGGAAGGCGAGGCCACCAACCGCGCCATCATCATCGCCGATATGGCCGGTGCGCCGCTTTATGTCGTCCATACCTCCTGCGAGCAGGCCCATGAAGCCATCCGCCGCGCCCGGCAAAACGGCATGCGGGTCTATGGCGAACCGCTGATCCAGCACCTGATCCTCGATGAAAGCGAATATGCCAATCCCGACTGGGATCACGCCGCGCGTCGGGTGATGTCGCCGCCCTTCCGCAACCGGCAGCATCAGGACAGCCTCTGGGCGGGCCTCGCCTCCGGCTCGCTGCAATGCGTGGCGACCGACCATTGCGCCTTCACCACCGAGCAGAAACGCTTTGGTCTTGGCGATTTCCGAAGGATTCCGAACGGCACCGGCGGGCTGGAAGATCGCATGCCGCTGCTCTGGACCCATGGCGTGGCGACCGGCCGGCTGACGATGAACGAATTCGTCGCCGTCACCTCCACCAACATCGCCAAGATCCTCAACATCTATCCGAGAAAAGGCGCGATCCTCGTCGGCAGCGATGCCGATATCGTCGTCTGGGATCCGGCGCTGGAAAAGACCATCAGCGCGGCGAGCCAGCAATCGGCCATCGATTACAACGTGTTCGAAGGCCAGAAGGTCAAAGGCCTGCCGCGCTACACCCTGTCGCGCGGTCTCGTCAGCGTCGAGGAAGCCACCATCGAAACGCAGCCGGGTCACGGCCAGTTCATCGCCCGCGATGCTTATCCAGCCGTCAGCCGGGCGCTTTCCACCTGGAAGGAACTCGTCGCGCCGCGCAGGGTGGAGCGCAGCGGCATTCCGGCATCGGGTGTATGACCGTGAGCGCCGGGCCGAAACGCGAAATCGTTATCGCCGCAGCCGTTCTTCTCAATGAGCGGCGGCAGATGCTGGTCGTGCGCAAGCGCGGGACCACGCAATTCATGCAGCCGGGCGGCAAGATCGATCTGGGCGAAACGCCGGAACAGGCGCTTCACCGCGAACTTGCCGAGGAAATCGGCCTGACGCTGCCCGAAAATGCCGCCCGTTATGAAGGCGTCTTTCGCGAGGAGGCCGCCAATGAGACGGGGGCCGACGTCGTCGCCCATACATTCATCGCGAGGCTTCATGCCGATGTCGCCCCGCAGGCGGAAATAGAGGAAGTGCGCTGGCTCGATCTCGACCGCCACACCGGCATAACGATCGCAAGGCTTACGGAAACCCAAATGCTGCCGCTGGCGCGCGCGGCCCTGACGGAAAGCGAAACCAAGCCCAGATGAACCAGGCCTCCCCCTATTCCGTCGTTTCCGCCAGAAATCTCGGCCTCACCTTCGAAACGGGCGATGGCCCGGTACACGCACTCTCCAATGTCGACCTGGAGGTCGGCAAGGGCGATTTCGTCTCCTTCATCGGCCCTTCCGGCTGCGGCAAGACCACCTTTCTGCGGGTCATCGCCGATCTGGAAAAACACACGTCCGGCGATATCACCGTCAACGGCACAACGCCGGAAAACGCCCGCCGGGACCGCTCTTACGGTTACGTTTTTCAGGCCGCCGCCCTTTATCCATGGCGCAGCATCGAAAAGAACATCGCGCTGCCGCTCGAAATCATGGGCTATACCAAGGCCGAGCAGCGCGAGCGCATCGAGCGCACGCTCGATCTCGTCAACCTCAACGGTTTCGGCAAGAAATATCCCTGGCAACTTTCCGGCGGCATGCAACAGCGCGCCTCCATTGCCCGCGCGCTCGCCTTCGATGCCGACCTGCTGTTGATGGACGAGCCCTTCGGCGCGCTGGACGAGATCGTGCGCGATCACCTCAACGAACAGCTTCTGAAACTCTGGGATACGACCGGCAAGACCATCTGCTTCGTCACCCATTCCATTCCCGAAGCGGTCTATCTCTCGACCAAGATCGTCGTGATGTCGCCCCGGCCGGGCCGGGTGACGGATGTGATCACATCGACGCTGCCACGGGAAAGGCCGCTCGAGATTCGCGAGACACCGGAATTTCTGGCGATTGCGCATCGGGTGCGTGAGGGGCTGAAGGCGGGGCATAGCTATGAGGGGTGAGGTCATCGCAAGCTTCACCCCCCTCTGCCCTGCCGGGCATCTCCCCCTCAAGGGGGGAGATCGGCAGGAGGCGCACTCCCCTCTTAATTCTCTAGCTTTGAGATGGCCGAGACCCAACCACGAGTCGATCTCCCCCCTTGAGGGGGAGATGTCCGGCAGGACAGAGGGGGGTAAGCCGCACCCTCGGAGTGAGCAGCGGAGCGAAAACCCATGACCCTCCTCCGCCACCGCATCCTCCCCATCCTCACCGTCCTCCTCGCCATCCTCATCCTCTGGCACCTCGCGGTCGTCTACCTCAACATGCCCTTCGCCCGCGACCAGGCCACCCGCGCCGGGCAGACGCCGGGCTTCTTCGAACTCCTGCCGCAAACCTTCGCCCAGGAGCGCCCGGTTCTCCCCGCCCCGCACCAGATTGCCGCCGAACTGTGGGACACTACGGTCAACAAGGCCATCACCTCCAAGCGCAGCCTCATCTATCACGCCGGCGTCACGCTTTCGGCGACGCTGCTCGGTTTCGCCATCGGTGCGGCGCTCGGCATCCTGCTTGCCGTCGCCATCGTGCATAACCGCGCCATGGACCGCTCCGTCATGCCGTGGATCATCGCCAGCCAAACCATCCCGATCCTTGCCGTCGCGCCGATGATCATCGTCGTCCTGAACTCCATCGGCATCTCCGGGCTGCTGCCGAAGGCGCTGATCTCTACCTATCTTTCCTTCTTCCCCATCGTCGTCGGCATGGTGAAGGGTCTCCGAAGCCCGGAGACGATCCAGCTCGACCTGATGCACACCTATAATGCCTCGCCCGGCCAGATATTCTGGAAGCTGCGCTGGCCCGCGGCGCTGCCCTATCTCTTCACCTCGCTGAAGATCGCCGTCGCCATTGCGCTGGTCGGCGCCATCGTCGGTGAATTGCCGACAGGCGCCGTTGCCGGGCTTGGCGCGCGTCTGCTTTCCGGTTCCTATTACGGCCAGACGGTGCAGATATGGGCGGCGCTGTTCATGGCCGCCGGTGTGGCTGCGCTGCTGGTATCCATCATCGGCATCGCCCATGCCGCCGTCCTCAAGAGAATGGGAGCCCGGCCATGACCCATCCCGGCTGGTTTTTCGGCGCGATCCTGTTCTGGTTTGCCGCCTGGGCCTTCAACGAATGGCTGGTGCGCCGCCACGTCTCCACGCCAGCGGCAAAGCGCATCGGCCGCATCGCCGTGCCGCTCCTCTTCGGGCTGGCCATCCTCGCGTTGTGGGAAGGCGTGGTGCGCGGTTTTTCCGTGCCGCGCATTCTGCTGCCCGCCCCAAGCGCCATCCTCGTACGGCTCGCCGGCTCCCTGCCGATCCTCTGGGCGGATTTCCGCCAGACCTTCATCAAATCGGTACTGACGGGCTATGTGCTGGGCTGCGGCCTCGGCTTTGCCGTCGCCATCCTCATCGACCGCTCGCCTTTCCTCCAGCGCGGGCTGCTGCCCATCGGCAATTTCGTCTCGGCTCTGCCGGTCGTCGGCGTAGCACCCATCATGGTCATGTGGTTCGGCTTCGACTGGCAGTCGAAAGTCGCCGTCGTTGTCATCATGACCTTCTTCCCCATGCTGGTGAACACGGTTCAGGGGCTTGCCGCTTCCAGCCACATGGAACGCGACCTGATGCGCACCTATGCCGCTGGCTGGTGGCAGACGTTGCTGAAGCTGCGCCTGCCCGCCGCCTGGCCGTTCATCTTCAACGCGTTGAAGATCAATTCCACGCTGGCGCTGATCGGCGCCATCGTCGCGGAATTCTTCGGCACGCCCATCGTCGGCATGGGTTTCCGCATCTCGGCGGAAATGGGCCGCAGCAATGTCGATATGGTCTGGGCCGAAATCGCGGTCGCAGCACTCGCCGGCTCCGGCTTTTATGGTCTCGTGGCGCTCGCAGAGCGGGCCGTCACCTTCTGGCATCCGTCCGTCCGTGGGGGACGAACGTAATAACGAAAAAGGGAACAGCGATGAAAATGAAACTTGCATCCATGCTTCTTGCCGGCGCGTCAGTGATGACGGCATTCAGCGCGCAGGCCGCCGACAAGATCACCCTTCAACTCAAATGGGTGACCCAGGCGCAGTTCGCCGGATATTACGTCGCCAAGGACAAGGGTTTTTACGAAGCCGAAGGCCTCGATGTCGACATCAAGCCCGGCGGCCCGGACATTGCACCCGCGCAGGTTCTGGCCGGCGGCGGCGCGGACGTCATCGTCGACTGGATGCCATCCGCACTCGCCACCCGCGAAAAAGGCGTGCCGCTGGTCAATATCGCCCAGCCGTTCAAATCGTCAGGCATGATGCTGACCTGCCTGAAAGAAACCGGCATCACCAAGCCGGAAGATTTCAAGGGCAAGACGCTGGGCGTCTGGTTCTTCGGCAATGAATATCCGTTCCTGTCCTGGATGGCGCACCTGAAAATCCCGACAACCGGCGGCGCCGACGGCGTGACCGTTCTCAAACAGGGCTTCAATGTCGATCCGCTGCTGCAGAAACAGGCCGCCTGCATTTCCACCATGACCTATAATGAATATTGGCAGGTCATCGATGCCGGCATCAAGCCGGCGGAACTCGTCACCTTTAAATACGAGGCGGAAGGCGTGGCGACGCTGGAAGACGGGCTTTACGTTCTGGAAGACAAGCTGAAGGACGCCAAGTTCAAGGAAGACATGGTCAAATTCGTCCGCGCTTCCATGAAGGGCTGGAAATGGGCCGAAGAAAACCCTGACGACGCCGCCGATATCGTTCTCGAAAACGACGCCTCCGGCGCCCAGACCGAAAAACACCAGAAGCGCATGATGGGCGAAGTGGCAAAACTGACCGCCGGTTCGAAGGGCGCGCTCGATAAGGCGGACTATGACCGCACGGTCAAGACGCTGCTGGGCGGCGGTTCCGACCCGGTCATTACCAAGGAACCGACAGGCGCCTACACCACCGAAATCACCGATGCGGCGCTGAAATAATTCGAAGTGACGCCTAGATAATGGAGCGCGCGGGAGGTCCGCGCGTTCTGATTTATGATTGGTACCAGGGCGACAACTCTCTCGACGTCATCCTTGGGCTTGTCCCAAGGATCTAACCACGTCAACAAAATCACAACGTTGCAGATCCTCGGCACAAGGCCGAAGATGACGTCGGTGAGAATCGCTTAACTCGATTTCCCATCTGGCGTCGATCTTCTTTTGGAGGCTTTGCCGAAATGCGCCTTTTCGCTGGTAACCCATTTGACGAATTACAATATCCCGACCTATACAAAAATGTATATCAACCATCGCGGCTATGCGGATTGATTTGTACGACAACAAGAATTACAGTCCCGCCCACAAGACTGCCAAATTTGATCTTGTAAAATAAGCACAGGGCAAAGGTGCTTAAGATTCGCGTTGAGGGGCGTTTGAATCGGGAGGATCGAAAAGGAAGTATTGTGATCCCTTGTTTCACATTCGCTATCGCATGACCTTCTAATTGAGCCCTGGGGCTGCAGGACATGCGATCGGATATTGCGCGAGCCAAGACACATGCAGCATAAAGTCACGTTTAACCGCTTTGTATTCCTTCTTCTTTCCGCAACGGCGCTTCCCCTCTCCGCAGCCGCCGAGGGAGAGGCGCAGGCGCCGGTCAAACAGCAGAACCTGCCCTCCATCATCGTCGCCCATGCGGCAAAACGCGATCTCGTGGACCGCATCATCGCCACCGGCACGATCCGCCCCGTGGACGAGATTTACGTCCAGCCGCTGGTCGACGGCCTGTCCATCGACACGCTGAATGCCGATATCGGCGACCGGGTGGAAGCGAATGCGGTTCTGGCCGTGCTGTCCTCCGACAGCCTCGTGCTGCAAAAGAGCCAGCTTGAGGCGAACAAGGCCAAGGCCGAAGCCTCCGTCACCCAGTCGAAGGCGCAGGTGCTGGAAGCGCAGGCCAATCTCAATGACGCCCTTCGCCAGCGCGACCGCGCCGCCAAGCTCGGCCAGAGCGGCTCCGGCTCCGTCTCCGAAACAGAAAAGACCGAAGCGGCCGCTCAGGTGGCGCAGGCCCGCCTCGATGCGGCCAAACAGGCCGTTTCCGCCGGCGAGGCCGACATCAAGGTCGTCGACGCGCAGATCGACGACATCGATCTGAAGCTGACGCGCACCGGCGTGAAAACCCCGGTCGCCGGCATCGTATCCGCCAAGAACGCCAAGGTTGGCGCAATCGCCAGCGGTGCGGGAAATCCGCTGTTCACCGTCATCAAGGACGGCGCGATAGAACTCGTCGCCGATCTCTCCGAGACCGATATCCAGAAGGTCAAGGCAGGCCAGAAAGCCTATTTGACGGTTGCCGGCGGAGCTGAGAAAATAGAAGGCAAGGTGCGCCTCGTTTCACCCACCGTCGACCCGACGACGCGCCTCGGCTCCGTGCATGTGGTTCTGCCGACCGACAGCCCGGCGCGTTCCGGCATGTATGCCAGCGCGGCGATCATCGTCGAGGAGACGAATGCGCTCGCTTTGCCGCTGTCGGCCGTCACCTCCGGGCGTGAAGGCTCGACCACCCGCAAGGTGGAAGGCGACGTCGTCAAGCAGGTGAAGATCGAGACCGGCATCGAAGACGGCGGTTTTATCGAGATTGTCAGCGGTCTTGCCGCTGGAGACAAGGTTGTCGAGAAAGCTGGAGCATTCGTGCGTGATGGTGACCGGATAAGACCGGTGGAAGCCCAGACGGCTGCGTCCAACTGACTGAGGGAATGAGATGAACTTTTCCGCATGGTCAATCCGTAACCCGATTGCGCCGCTGCTCGGCTTCGCGCTTTTGATGATCCTCGGCATGCAGGCGTTCAACACCCTGCCCATCACCCGTTTTCCGAATATCGACGTTCCCGTCGTGGCCGTTACCGTGACCCAGAGCGGCGCTTCGCCGTCCGAACTGGAAATGCAGGTGACGAAGGAGATCGAGGACGCCGTCGCCGCCATCAGCGGCGTCGACGAAATCCAGTCCACAGTGGTCGACGGACAGTCGACGACAACGGTTGTCTTCCGCATCGAAAAGCCGACGGAAGAAGCGGTTCAGGACACCAAGGACGCCATCGACAAGATCCGCAGCGATCTGCCCGCCGATATCGAAGTGCCCGTCGTCAGCAAGATCGACGTCGAGGGACAGGCGATCCAGACGTTTGCCGTCTCTTCGCCCAACATGACGCTGGAAGAACTGTCCTGGTTCGTGGATGACACGATCAAGCGTTCGCTCCAGGGCCAGTCCGGCATCGGCAAGGTCGACCGTTACGGCGGCGCCGACCGCGAAGTTCGCGTGTCGCTGAGCCCCGAAAAGCTCGACGCCTATGGCATCACCGCCACCGAGGTGAACAGCCAGCTGCGCGGTACGAACGTCGATCTCGGCTCGGGCCGAGGCCAGGTGGGCGGCAACGAACAGACCATCCGCACGCTCGGCGATACGCGCGATGTGAGCCAGCTTGCCAATACCACGATTGCGCTTTCCAACGGTCGTTTCGTCAAGCTTTCCGAACTCGGCACGGTCACCGACACCTATGAGGAGCAGAAATCCTTCTCGCGCTTCAACGGCAATCCCGCCGTCACCTTCGCGGTGTTCCGCTCCAAGGGCGCAAGCGAGGTCTCGGTCGCCGAAACCGTGGCGGCAAGCCTCGATGAGGTGCGCAAGAATCATCCGGACGTGTCGATCGAAATGGTCGATGACGCCGTTTATTTCACCTATGGCAACTACAAGGCCGCACTCGACACGCTGATCGAAGGCGCGATCCTCGCCGTCATCGTCGTCCTGCTCTTCCTGCGCAACTGGCGCGCAACCCTGATTGCCGCCGTGGCCCTGCCGCTTTCCGCGATCCCGACCTTCTGGATCATGGATATCATGGGCTTCTCGCTCAATCTCGTCAGCTTCCTGGCGCTCACGCTCGCCACGGGTATTCTCGTCGACGACGCCATCGTGGAAATCGAGAACATCGCCCGCCATATCAAGATGGGCAAGACGCCCTATCGGGCGGCACTCGAAGCGGCGGATGAAATCGGCCTCGCCGTCATCGCCACCAGCTTCACCATCATCGCGGTTTTCGTGCCGGTGTCGTTCATGCCCGGCATTCCCGGCCAGTACTTCATCCAGTTCGGCCTCACCGTCGCCTTCTCGGTGTTCTTCTCGCTCGCCGTGGCCCGCCTCATCACACCGTTGATGGCGGCCTATCTGATGCGCGCCGAAGATGCGATGGACGATCACCACGACAATGACAGCCGGTTGATGAAGGCCTATACGCGCATGGTAACCGCCACCACCCGCAAGTGGTGGGCGCGCTATCTGACGCTGCTCGGCGCCATCGGCTTCCTCGTCGCTTCCGTCATTCTGCTTGCCGGCGTTCCGGGCAGCTTCCTGCCGCCGGACGACGCCTCACGCGTGACGCTTTCGGTGGAACTGCCGCCCAATGCGACGCTCGACGAAACCGACCGCACGACGACGCAGATTTATCATGCCCTGCGTGACATCAACGGCGTTGAAAGCGTCTTCATCCTTGGCGGCGCTTCGCCCAAGGGCGATCTGGAGCTTCGCCGCGCCACCGTCAACGTCATCCTCCAGCACATCGACCATTCGCTGCTCAAGCTGGTGGTCAACAAGGGCCTCGGCTCCATCCCGCTCATCGGCCCATACTTGCCGAAGGTGGAGGAAAAGGGCCGCACACGTCCGCAATGGGATGTGGAACGGGATATTTTCGCGCAGGTGCGCGGCATCCCGGATGTCCGCATCATCAAGCTGAACGACCGTGCGGAACGCGAGCTCTCCTTCAACTTCCTCTCGACGAACGAGAAGGACCTGAACGACGCCGTCGGTATTCTCGAAAGCCGCCTGCGCGCCTCGCCCATCCTTGCCAATGTCAGTTCGGAAGGTGCGTTGCCCCGCCCCGAACTGCAGATTCGCCCGCGCAAGGATGAAATCGCCCGTCTCGGCATCACGCCACAGCAGATTTCTCAGACCGTGCGTGTCGCCACCATCGGCGATATCGATGCGCAGCTGACGAAGATTTCGCTGGATGACCGGCAGATTCCGATCCGCGTGCAGGCCTCGCTCGATACCCGCCGCGATCTCGCCACCATCCGCGCGCTGAAGATCAAGACCGCCTCCGGGTCGCTGGTGCCGCTCTATAGCGTTGCCGATATCGACTATTCGGAAGGCCCAAGCTCGATCAAGCGCAACGACCGCAACCGCGTCGTCTCCATCGGCTCCGACGTGCCCTTCGGCACGGCGCTCGATACATCGACGGCCGAGTTCAAGCGCATCGTGTCGGAAACCGACCTGCCGGCGAGCGTGCGCCTCGCCGAAAGCGGCGACGCCAAGGTGCAGGGCGAAATGCAGCAGGGCTTCGTCAACGCCATGCTGCTCGGCCTGATGCTGGTGCTGGTCGTGCTCATCCTGCTGTTCAAGGATGTCATCCAGCCCTTCACCATCCTGTTCTCGCTGCCGCTTGCCATCGGCGGCGTGGCGGTCGCGCTCATCATCACGCAGAACGCGCTGTCCATGCCCGTTCTCATCGGCATCCTGATGCTGATGGGCATCGTGACGAAGAACGCCATCCTGCTGGTGGATTTCGCCATCGAAATGCGCCGCCACGGCATGGAACGGGTGCATGCCATGGTGGAGGCCGGCCGCAAGCGCGCCCGCCCGATCATCATGACCTCCATCGCCATGTCGGCGGGCATGTTGCCATCCGCACTCGGCGTCGGCGAAGGCGGCTCGTTCCGCGCGCCAATGGCGATTGCGGTGATCGGCGGCATCATCGTCTCGACGGTGCTGTCCCTCATCGTGGTGCCGGCCTTCTTCCTCATCATGGACGACCTGTCGCGCCTGCTCGCCCACCTCTTCGGCCGCTTCGTCGGCAAGAAGGAAGAGGAGGAAGAGGCCCTCTCCAACGAGAAACTCTCGGAGATCGCCCGCGAAAACAGCCTGGCGCTCTCCTCGCTGGAGGCACGCGTCGCCAGCATGGAAAAGGGCACCGGCGACAAGGCCGCGGATAAGGGCAGCAACATATTGCGGCTACCGCCGCTCGCTGCGGAGTGAAGCTTGCAGAATAACGATTGAGACGCCGGGCCCTGTGCCCGGCGTTTCTTTTGGGGGTGTTTAAGGGGCAAAACGTCGCCACCTGTTTCTTCTCCCCGAGGGGGAGAAGGTGGCCCGAAGGGTCGGATGAGGGGGCTAGCGCTCGATCTATCTCTGGCCTTGCCCCCTCATCCCGCTGCCGCGACCTTCTCCCCCTCGGGGAGAAGAAATATGCGGCGCTCGCCCGCTCCATATTCCCGCTGTGCTTCTAAGCCCGAATGGACGAACCATTTCCTCCCGTAACGACTGCAATCCTGTTTGATCGAAATCAATTCGCTTTCCAGGTGAACTGCTAATCTCCCTCGCATCGGGAATTGCCGGTCGAAGGATAATGCGATGAGCTCTTTTCAGATAGGCGTGCGGGAACACGAACATCCCCGGTTTCGTCTCGCTTCGGACAGCCCGGCAAAAGGTATGAGCGGGAGCCGGATGGACGTGAACAAGACCGTGAAGCTGAGCAACAGGGACAGGAACATTCTGCTGCGTGCACCCTTGATCGGGATAGCGGATGATGCGGCGGCGTTGAAGCTGATGGAGGCGGCGACCATCACCAATGTGAACGCCCGCCATGTGCTCTTCAAGGAAGGCGAAGCGGCGCAGCATTTCTACTGCGTACTGTCGGGTTACGTCAGGCTTTACCGGCTGGACCGGCATGGACGCGAGGCGGATGTGCGCGTCAGCGGCCCCGGCGATACCTTCAACGAATGCCTGATTTTCGGCAGCGATACCTATCGCTACAGCGCGCAGGCGGCGGAAAGCTGCACCGTGGCGCGGTTCGAACTTGCGAGAATCCGCAGTCTGATCGATCAGGAGCCGGCCATCGCCAAGGCCGTCATGCGCTGCCTGTCCAACAGCCTGCTGGCCACGATGGATTGCATCGCGAACGACCGGCTGCAGACGGCGCCGCAACGTGTCGCCCATTACCTCATCAATCAGGGCCCGCGCGACGCGACATCCTTTTCGCTGCGGCTGCCATTCCAGAAAAGCCTGCTCGCCGGCAAGCTCGGCCTCGCGCCGGAAGCACTGTCGCGCGCCTTTTCCGCACTGAAAAAGGCTGGCGTCACCGTGCGCGGACGCATCGTGCAGGTCAATGACGTCGCCGCATTGAAGCAGATATGAAAATACCGGGAGAGGATGAAGGGCGGGATGCCATCAGGCATTCCGCCCTTCTGCATGTCCGAAATCGGAAAATCAGTCCGGCTGCGGCACAAAACGGAAGCTGTCGCCCTGCCGCTCGACACGGAAAAATCCGCCGAGATGACCGCCGGAAACCAGCCAGCCATGATCGGCTGCCTCGGCCAGCGCCTTGAGGCGTGTTTCATAAGCAAGCGCGGAATCGATATCGTAGACGAAACCGACGCCGGGATCTTTCACCTGCAACGCGCTCACATGCAGCACGTCGCCCCATAATAACAGCCGCTCATTGCCATTGCCGATCAGATAACCGGTTTGCCCCGGCGTATGGCCGGGCATGGCGACTGCCTCGATACCCTCGGCAACCACGCCCATGGGGATCGGCCGCAGCATCGGGCCACAAATGTCGAGCAGCCGCGCGGCAAGGTCGAACCCGCCCTGCCGGGCCGGCGGCAGGCTCTTGCGCGCCTCCGCGCTGCTGAAAAAGCCGAGATCGGCCTCGGGAACCCATATGTCAGCATCGGGAAAATAAGGCTGGTCACCGTCGATGAGGCCAAGCGCATGGTCGCCATGAATATGGGTGAGGATGATACGCGTCACATCGGCCGGCTGAATCCCGGCGGCAATCATCGCCGCGCGGGCATGGCCATAGGCCTCACCCCAGGCCGTGCCGCAACCGGCATCGATCAGCCAGACGCCCTCAGGCCCGGACAGCGCAAAGCAGTTGACGTCCATATCCACAGTTTCGCCCTGATGGCCGGCAAGAGCTGCAGCCAGCGCTTCGGCGCCCTGACGATGGATGAGATGGCCGACCGGCGCCTTGTAGACACCGTCGACAAAACGGGAAACCTCGTAAGCACCGAAACGGCGGGCGATAGCCATATTTCAGAGACCGCCCTGCTCTTTCAGAAAACCGACGATGCGATCCACGCCGTCGCCGCGTTTCATATCGGTGAAAACGAAGGGCATGGCGTTGCGCATGCGCGTCGCATCGCTGTCCATGACGGTGAGGTCAGCACCGACATAGGGCGCAAGGTCCTTCTTGTTGATGACCAGCAGGTCAGAGCGGGTGATGCCCGGCCCGCCCTTGCGCGGAATTTCCTCACCCTGGCAGACGGAGATCACATAGATGGTAATGTCGGCGAGGTCAGGCGAAAAGGTCGCGGCGAGATTGTCGCCGCCGGATTCGATGAAGACCACATCGAGATCGGGAAACCGCGCATTGAGCCCGGCAATCGCCTGCAGATTGATCGTCGCATCCTCACGAATGGCCGTATGCGGGCAACCGCCCGTCTCGACCCCGACGATACGCTCGGACGGCAGCGCCTGCATGCGCACCAGCGCCTCGGCATCTTCCTTGGTGTAGATATCGTTGGTGACGACCGCGACCGAATAATCGGCGCTCATCGCCTTGCAGAGCTTTTCCGTCAGCGCCGTCTTGCCAGAACCGACCGGCCCGCCAATGCCGACGCGCAGCGGTCCATTACCCGATTTCATCACTCTGTTCCCTTCGATATGCTTTGGTCTCGTTTCACCATAGTCCCTCAACGGGACGCTTCAATATATGCAAGGATCGTGCCGCCCTTTCAGGACCGGAAAAGCCGGGTGCCCTGCGTTTCATGGCGCATGGCTGCCGTATCGGCGATGATCGTCGCGCTGCCGAGATCGTCGAGCGTGGATTGCATCGCCCGCGCCGCCATCTCTGCGATGATCGCCTCGCTTGCGGCCAGAATGGCAACGCCATCCTTCTGTCCCGCGACCCCGAGGCGGATGCCCGCTGAAACGATCTGCGAGGCGCCGGCATGCAAAAAGGCGGCAATCGTTTCCCTGAGCGGCACCGCATGACCGGCGGCAACCGCGCCGACGGCGATGGGATAAGGAACGTCTTTCGGCAGCAGGTCCAGAACGGCATGCGGCCATGCGCCGGCGGCGGCAACGAAGGCATCGCCCAGAAGCACCGTCTCGCGGTATCGCTCCACCGAACCGGCCAGCGCCCGCGCCAGATCGGCCGTTTCGCTCAAGATGGCCGCATCCCCGGCGCTGCGCCAGGCATGCGCCAGAAACACCGCATCGTTCCACAGGCTGCCGTGGCGCAGCAGCGTTTCGAGCCAGTCGCGCAAGGCCGCCGCATCGCCGATGCGACGATCCTCCACCGCCTTTTCAAGCCCGCCGGAATAGGAAAAACCACCGACGGGAAAGGCAGGCGACATCCAGGCCATGAGCCGCAGCAGCGCGGCGACGCCGCGATCTTCACTCACGGCTCAGCCGTGATCGTGATGGTGGTGCCCGTGGTCATGCCCATGGGAATGGCCGCCATGGGCGTGGTAAGCGCCGCGCGCCGGCTGGAATGGCTCTTCCACCTCACGCACGGTGGCGCCCAGACCTTCCAGCATGGCGCGAATGACATGGTCGCGCAGGATGAGAATACGCTCTTCCTCAATCTGCGCGGAAAGATGCCGGTTGCCCAGATGCCAGGCGAGCTCGATCAGGTGAAGCCGATCCTTCGCCTTAATTTCGAACAGCTTTTCATCCGCCGCCCGGACCTCGATCAGGTCGCCGTTCTCCACCACCAGAAGATCGCCATGGGCAAACAGCACCGCTTCCTTCAGGTCCAGCATCACCATCTCATCATTTTGCAGATGCAGCAGCTTGCGGCGCAGATGCCGCTGGTCATGCGCCAGGGTGACATAACCGGAAGCTTCGTCGGCAGGGGTTCCGGCCGGATGATAGGAGGTGACGCGCAGCATGGGATGATCCGTTTCAGAAACAGTCTTGGGGGTCTGATTTTTGCCGGATAGGCGGGGTGATTTCAAGGTGGATACAATGCAAGGCGTGAAAAAGGCCGGCATTGCAGACAGAAAGACTTGAGGCGTCCGGCAACTTCTCCTCCGTCATGCCGGACTGGATCCGGCATCCAGCCACGGCGCGTCTGCGCCGTGAGAGGAGTCTTTCGCGATCAAGGACTTGATCGCGCTGGACCCCGGATCTAATCCGGGGTGACGGTGTGCGGATGATGCGGCACCGCGAAAGACAATCACGTCCCAGAAAACGAAAAAAGCCCGGCATTGCGGCCGGGCTTTCGCAAAAATCTTAAAACCCAAATCAGGCCGCAGCGCGTGCCTTCAGGTTTTCCAGAATGTTCTGCGGCGCGGAAACGCCGTAAGGGTCAGATTCGCAATTGTCCGAATAGCCCTCTTCCTCGAACCACTGCTCAACGATGCCATCGTTGACGACGGCGGCGTAACGCCAGGAGCGCATGCCGAAACCGAGATTGTCCTTGGCGACCAGCATGCCCATCTTGCGGGTGAACTCACCCGAACCATCCGGAATGACCTTGACGTTTTCGAGGTTCTGGCCCTTTGCCCAGGCATTCATGACAAAGGCGTCATTGACCGACAGGCAATAGATTTCATCGACGCCGAGCGCACGGAACTCGCCCGCCAGCTTTTCGAAATCGGGAAGCTGGTAGGTCGAGCAGGTCGGCGTAAAGGCGCCGGGCAGCGAAAACAGAACGACCTTCTTGCCCTTGAAATAATCGTCGGAGGTCATGTCCTGCCAACGGAACGGGTTGGGGCCACCGACGGCCTCATCGCGAACGCGCGTGCGGAAGGTTACGGCGGGCACTTTTTTGCCGAGCATGTCTTGTCTCCTGTTCTGGCGTTTTACGAGGATCGCTTGGGATCGATCCGCGCGGAATTCTTTTGCCGTTTCCATAGCGCAAGACGCACTGCGGTGCAGCATAAAAATCCCGATTTCAAAGGAGATTCAAACAGGCCCGATACTACCTGATACAACTATAAGGAACAGTTTACATAAATACACTTTTAAGTAATATTCCGCCACCCAACGGGAGACACTGAAATTGATTTTGAAAGATCGCGTACTCAATCATCTCGACAGTACCCTCAGAGCCTATTTCGACTATAGCGACGGCCCGCAATGCTCCAATTTGCGTGGCTTCGTCGCAGGGCTGGTCACGGATGTCTGCGAAAAGATGGATGGAGACTTGCTGCGGAAGGTCGCGGAAAAGGTAGACGGCAAGAGTTTCGCCGAATGGCGGTCATGGTACATCGATGAAGTCGTCACTCTGCAGGCCAGTGCGGTGGGCGCATTCGCCCATCGCATCATTGACGTGGAAACGCTCAGCGCCTCGGCGCGCAGCGGAAAAGTGCCCTGCGAGCTTGGCTACAGACACGCGGATGAATTCATCGCCTGCTGGGAGGAGACCTATGCAAAGCGGCAAGCGGAGAAGGAAAAGCTGCCTTCATCGAAAAAATTTCAGGACAAGCGCAACAGCCACACCGAGCCGCCGTACCTGATGAAAGATATCCTGGGGCTGTCCTGGTGGCGCAAGCGGTCCAAATGAACGACGGCAACAAGGAATCGACCAAGGAAATGCTGGCGGTTTTCCGCATCATCGCCAGCGCCGGGCTTTCGCTGATCCTCCTTCTGGCCACTTTCAAGAACAGGACGCCGGACCTTTCCAATTGGCTGGTTTACCCAGCCGCCCTGTTTTTCAGCGCCTCTTTGCTGTTCTGCCTCTACCTGTTTCTGCAAGCCATAACCCTGCTTGCGGGCGAAGCGGACGCAATCATCGATCAGCCGAGGATAAAGGTCCCCGCAATGGCGGCCATGGGGCTGTTCATGGCCGGCATTGCAAGCCTGCTGACCGCGCTCATGTGCATCTGAGCGCGGAGCAGCCGTTTCTCAGAACAGGAAATAACGCTGCGCCATCGGCAGCACCGTTGCCGGTTCGCAGGTCAAAAGCTCGCCATCCGCCCGCACTTCGTAGGTTTCCGGATCGACCTCGATATGTGGGGTGAGCGAATTGTGGATCATCGACGCCTTGGAGATGCCGCCGCGCACATTCTTCACCGGCAACAGCTTCTTGGCGACCCCGAGGCGACCCGCAAGCCCCGCATCCAGCGACGCCTGCGACACGAAGGTGACCGAGGAATTGGTGCGCAGCTTGCCATAGGCGGCGAACATCGGCCGGTAATGCATCGGCTGCGGTGTGGGAATGGAAGCGTTCGGATCGCCCATCGGGGCGGCGGCAATCGAGCCGCCAAGCAGCACCATCTCCGGCTTCACGCCGAAAAAGGCCGGGTTCCACAACACCAGATCGGCGCGCTTGCCGACTTCGATGGAGCCGATCTCGTGGCTGACACCCTGGGCGATGGCCGGGTTGATGGTATATTTGGCGATATAGCGGCGGACACGGAAATTGTCGTTTTCGCCGGTCTCCTCCTTCAGGCGGCCGCGCTGGCGCTTCATCTTGTCGGCCGTCTGCCAGGTGCGGATCGCCACTTCGCCGACGCGGCCCATGGCCTGGCTGTCGGAAGAGATGATCGAAAACGCGCCGATATCATGGAGAATATCCTCCGCCGCGATGGTTTCCTTGCGGATGCGGCTTTCGGCAAAAGCGATATCTTCAGGGATCGACGGCGACAAATGGTGGCACACCATCAGCATGTCGAGATGCTCTGCGAGCGTATTGACGGTATAGGGCCGTGTCGGGTTGGTGGAAGACGGAATGACGTTGGGATTGCCGCAGACCTTGATGATATCAGGCGCGTGCCCGCCGCCCGCCCCTTCGGTGTGGAAGGCGTGGATGGTACGGCCACGGATGGCGGCGACCGTATCTTCCACGAAACCGCTTTCATTCAGCGTGTCGGTGTGGATCATCACCTGCACATCGTATTGATCGGCCACCGTCAGGCAATTGTCGATGGCGGCGGGTGTCGTGCCCCAGTCCTCATGCAGCTTCAGCGACGACGCGCCGGCAAGGATCATCTCTTCCAGAGGGGCAGGCAGCGAGGCATTGCCCTTGCCCGCCAGCGCCAGATTCATCGGGAAGGCATCGAAGCTTTCGATCATCCGCTCGATGTGCCATGCGCCGGTGCAGGTGGTGGCGAGCGTGCCATGCGCAGGGCCGGAACCGCCGCCCAACATGCAGGTCACACCGCTCATCAGCGCTTCTTCGATCTGCTGCGGGCAGATGTAGTGGATATGCGCGTCCATGCCGCCAGCCGTCAGAATTTTGCCTTCGCCGGCAATCGCCTCGGTCGACGGGCCGACGATGATCGTCACGCCGGGCTGCGTATCCGGGTTGCCCGCCTTGCCGATGGCGTGGATGCGGCCGTTCTTCAGGCCCACATCCGCCTTGTAGATGCCGCTATGGTCAACGATCACCGCATTGGTGATGACGGTATCAACCGCGCCTTCGGCCCGCGTCGCCTGGCTCTGGCCCATGCCGTCGCGAATGACCTTGCCGCCGCCGAATTTCACTTCCTCGCCATAGATCGTGTGGTCCTTCTCGATCTCGATGAAGAGTTCGGTATCGGCAAGACGCACCTTGTCGCCAACGGTCGGGCCGAACATGCCGGCATAGGCGGCGCGGGAAATCTTGTAGGGCATGGGCTCAGGCTCCTTCGGACGCGGAGAAAATCGATGTGGGAGAAATTCGTGTCAGCCGGCCCTCGCCCGCAAGGGCTTCGACCAGCTGTTGTTCGGCAGCAAAGGGATGGCCACTCCAGCCCTGATGGCCGAAACCGGCAATCGCCACCTCGTCGCCATCATCGCTCACGCTCTCAAGAACATGGGCGATGGCAAAAAGACCGGTGCTGGGGCAGACATAGGGCCCGGGCGCATAGGCTTCGAGCGCGGCATCGAGCCTTTCATGCACACCGCGCGGAATGACGATGTGGCCCTTGCCGGTTTCCCGGGCGATGGCGGCAAAGCCTTCGGTGTAATCGGCGCAGAAATCGGTCAGCTCCGGCCAGCATGCGCGTATGTCCGGTTCCATTTCGGAAAATTTCGCGGGATCACGCACGGACCAGATGACGGCGGCCTGCCGCACACCGTCACTCTCGCGCCATTCGGTTCCCTCGGTCATCTCGAGACCCGGCCGACCGGTGTTACATACAGCCACCACATCGGTGCGCGTGCCGCCCAGCCCCAGCGACCGGCAATCGTTGAAGCGGATGACGATGTCCGAACGGTCGATGAGCCGGGCTGCGCCCGGTGGCAGTTCCCCATTTCCGACGATCGTGATGCGCCGCCCCATGCGTTCAGAAACCTTCCGACAACTGACGCAATTCTTCCGCCCGCTTGCCGCTCATTTCGGCGAGGCAGGAGGAAATCAGCATCGGTTCCATCGAGCCGCCGCGGGCCTGAAAGCCTGAAAGCGCGCAATTGGCGTCACGAAACGCCACCCAGGCACGCTGGGCGGTCACCAGCGCGTCGGTCGCACCCTTACCGTCTGCATCCGCCGTCTTGTCGCGCTCGGTGAGCAGCTTGCGCAGCTTCTGATATTCGGCGTTCAACTGCTTGTCGGCCTTTTCGTAATCCTTGCTGGCGCAGATGGTCATGTCCGCCTGCGTCTGCGGGGCCTTGCAATCCGGCTCGCCCTGTGCGGCGGCCGACATGGACAGGCCGGCGGTCGCCCAGAGAAGCACAGCCGCCAGAAGGACGTTTTTTCGGCTCATCTCCATCGCTCAGGCCGCCGCGCCATCGAAAGCCTGCGGCTTTAGCGCCCGGGGATCGACACCATCGAGACAATTGGCGTTTACCGCCACCATCGGCGTTCCATCCGGCCCATCGGCATAAGCAAAGCTCTCGATGCCGCAGGTGGAGCAGAAAAGATGATGGATCTTGTGTTTGTTGAAGAGATATTCCGTCAGCTTGTCCTCGCCGGAAAGCAGCGTGAATTTCTCACGCGGCGCGAAGGCCAGTGTGGAACCGAGACGCTTGCAGCGCGAACAATTGCAGATGATGGTATGATCGAGATCGGCGTCGACCTCGAAGCTCACATCGCCGCACTGGCAGCTTCCATGATAATGCGCCGTCGCCATTTCATAACCTCCCCATGACCTGTTGACGGAAACCGTAAACCTCGCGCTTGCCGGAAAGCGGCACCAGCGTCACTTCCCGCTTCTGGCCGGGTTCGAAACGAACCGCCGTGCCGGCGGGAATATCAAGGCGCATGCCGCGCGCCTTGTCGCGGTCAAAGAGAAGACCCGCATTGGTCTCGAAGAAATGATAGTGGCTGCCCACCTGCACCGGCCGGTCGCCCGAATTGGCGACTTCGATGGTCACGGTCGGCTGGCCGGCATTGAGTTCGATGCTGCCCTCTGCGGCAATGATTTCGCCGGGTTTCATGGTATTTCCCCTTTTGTCTCAAGCAACTTTGGCCGCCGTGCAGCCTTCGGCCTTCAGGACGCGCCGTGTCGACGCGGGATTATTGACGAGTTTCGCCGCCGGGCGAACGGGCCTGCGAACCAGCTCACCGCCGCAATTCGGGCAGGCGCCG
The DNA here is from genome assembly GCF_041954855.1 of Agrobacterium sp. LR_9. Classification (NCBI taxonomy): domain Bacteria; kingdom Pseudomonadati; phylum Pseudomonadota; class Alphaproteobacteria; order Hyphomicrobiales; family Rhizobiaceae; genus Agrobacterium; species Agrobacterium sp. LR_9. The sequence goes on along the minus strand of NZ_JAVAYA010000021.1, from coordinate 34,188 downwards.
TGAAGCACATCCGTCACGCAATCGACGCAGAAGGTGCATTCGAACGAGCAGATCATCGCATCCCGGCTGTCGGGAGCAAGATCGCGGTCGCAGCATTCGCAATTGGGCCGAAGCTCCAGCGCCATATTCGCTCCCCTTACCGTATCGGTTCGTGAACGGTCACCAGCTTGGTGCCATCGGGAAACGTCGCTTCCACCTGCACATCGTGAATCATCTCGGCAATGCCATCCATCACCTGATCACGGGAAATGACATGCGCGCCCGCTTCCATAAGCTCCGCCACGGCACGGCCGTCGCGGGCGCCCTCGACCACGAAATCGGTAATCAGCGCAATCGCTTCGGGATAGTTCAGCTTCACGCCGCGTTCCAGCCGGCGGCGCGCCACCATGGCGGCCATGGAAATCAGCAGCTTGTCTTTTTCTCTTGGGCTAAGGTTCATCGTGGTCCCGCAGCTTGGAACCTGTTCCGCAAGCATGGTTGCGGCAAGCAGATCCGACATGTTGACAGACCCCGAAGGCCGCCGGTTGCCGACGATCCGAAGGGTTTACAGATTCCAGACTTTCGGCACTGGCGCGCCGTTTCGCAAGAGCGAAATGATCGGAAAAAGCAATTTTCTCAAGGAGAAACCATCGGCGGCAGAGACGCGAACGACAAGCTTGCCCTGCCATTCGCTGGCGCCGCCGCTTTCCCCGGCAATAGCCCGGATTTTAGGCAGAAGCGCCTCGGAGAGAGGCCCGATATAAAGCAGCGTCGCAAAGGCGACCTGACCGGCCAGAACCGCTGGTTTCGCGGTCAGCGCCGCTACCTCGCCTTGCAGCAGAAGCTCTTCGGCATGCACCAGCCTGCCGCCGTGGCGAATGCGCCAGCGGTCGCGGAAAAGACCATGCGCCATCGCCTCGCCCATGGCCTGGCGGCCGAGCAGCACGGCTTCGACAGCGATGAATTCGGAAGTTTGGTCGAGATCGGCTTCCAGCCGGCGGCTCAGCGACGCCCGGTCGAAAAGGATTGTTTCCTGCGGCAGCCAGTGCAATCTGGCGCCCGGCCCGGCGGAAACCCGGGCGGTAACGGTGGCTGTGCCGGAGGATGCCTTATAGACCTTCTCGCAGGCCTGCGTGGTTACCACCAGCGAGGTGCCGGCGCCGGCGACTGCCTGCCATTCAAGTTCGTCTCCGCCGGTCAGGCCGCCAGAAGAATTGATGAGAATGGCTTCGGCTTCGTTCGAAAACGTATCCGGCAGGCGGATTTTGGCGCAGCCTTCCTGGAACAGTTCCTCCAGCCGGCTGCGCCCTTCAACCGCTTTGGTTACAATGCGTCCTCTGCCACGGGCGCGCTGCTGCCGGACAGGTTGAGCGTCTTGGCGACCGGAAGGGCCGATGGCTTGCTGTTCTGGCTGCACGCGGTCTCCGAAGCGGTTGCGGAAGTGGACGAGGCCTTTGCGCCGCAATCCTTCTTGACGACGGCATCCACGACCAGCTGCCCTTCCGTATTGCGGAAGAAATCCCACATTCTTTCCGCCGCATCAACCGTGCGCGTCACTTCGCCTGTGGGCATCTTGCGCTCCACGGCCGGTTCCGCCTTCGGCGTCTGTTCGCCGCCCGGTTTGCGGGTAACGACGGCGCTCGCCGCCAGCACTTCGGCCTTCATCGTAGCGCGCGGCCAGGCGTGGTCCCAGTCGTTGATGACATAGGACTGAATGCGTGCGCCGGCCTTGCAGACATCATAGGAATTGACGGTGAAACTTTCGCCCACCTTGCTTTTGGCAGCACCTTTGCAGCCGTCCATCTCGGCCCAGCGCTTCAGCGCCGTCTCGCCGCCATATTGCCAATAGGACTTGCCGCCGCCCTGATAGGGGTTGGCGGGATCCTTCAAGCCGGCAAAGGCGATGATCGACATCGGCCGCGCCGGCGTGCAGCTTGCCGCATCCGGTCCCCATTTGCCGTCGGTCTCCAGCGGATAACCCGCGCGCAGCGAGGCGACGAAACCGGCAGCGGTGAAATCCGCGCTGCCATTGCAGATGAATTGCGAGAGCATGCGCCCGCCGCCGGAATAACCGGAACCGTAAAAACGCTCCTCATCCACGCAGAACTTGCCCTTCACCATGGTGATGGCATCGCGGATGAAACCGACCTCGTCCAGCCCGCCCGGACGCTTGGTAACACCGGGAACATTCCAGGCATGGGTGCCGGGCAATTCGCCATTCAGGCTGCCGGCCAGCGCCACCACCACCAGACCGTCACGTTCGGCCAGCTTGTCCCAGCCGCTGCGGTTCAGCTGGCCATGCGGATTGCTGTTGGAGCCATGGAAATCGAACACCACGGGCAGCGGCTTTTTTCCGTCATAGGCCGAGGGAACAAAATAGACGCCGTCGCGTTTTTCACCGTTGGAGAGAATGGAAAAATCATGCCTGCCCGGCTCCATGCCGGGACCGGGCAACTGACCGCAGGTCGATGCCGACGCTGCGACACCGGCGCTCGCGCACATCGCAAGACCCAGAAAAAGGGTGCGGGCGGAGCGGAACAGCCGGGCGGCCCGGCCAATGGCAAAGTCTTGATTCATTGACACGCCTTTATTGGGCACGGTTTTCCCGACGATACGTCGGACGTGCGGGGAATGTAAGGGATCAACTGTCGCAGCGTGCGAATAGACTTTTCCTGTGTCTCGCATGCAGCATTTTCGCTGCCAATATCACAGGCTTTTATTCAATGAAATGCTAAAATTGCGCATGAAAGCCATGTCGAGACGCATAGGCTTTCAAAATATTAATCGGCCGTTTGCACGCCGTGATCGGCGTGCCGCATTTTTAGTCTCGATTTATACTGTCAGGTGACGCCGCGCTTCCGGCGTATCCAGCGTTTCGGCCAGCCCCTGATGCACGATTTCACCGCGGTCCATGATATAGACGTAATCGGCAAGCTCGCGGCAGAAATCCAGATATTGCTCGACCAGCAGGATCGCCATGCCGGTGGAATCGCGCAGATATTTGATCGCCCGGCCGATATCCTTGATGATCGACGGCTGAATACCCTCGGTCGGCTCGTCGAGAACGAGGATTTTCGGCCGCGTCACCAGCGCCCGGCCGATGGCGAGCTGCTGCTGCTGGCCGCCGGAGAGATCGCCGCCGCGCCTTCCCAGCATGGTCTGCAGCACCGGAAACAGGCTGAAAATATCATCCGGGATGAAACGTTCCCTGCGCGGCAGCGGCGCATAACCGCTCTCCAGATTTTCCTGCACGCTGAGCAACGGAAATATCTCGCGCCCCTGCGGCACGTAACCGACACCGCGCTTCGCCCGCTGGTAAGGCGCCAGCCCATCAAGCGCCGCATCACCGAAACGGATCGTGCCAGCGCTGGTGGCCTGCTGGCCGGTCACGGCCCGCAGCAACGAGCTTTTGCCAACGCCGTTGCGGCCAAGAACGCAGGTGATCTTACCCATCTCCGCCTTCAGCGAGACGCCGCGCAGGGCTTGCGCTGCGCCGTAGTGGAGGTTGATGTTGTCGACTGTCAGCATGGTGAAACTCCATTGGCGGTATGGTGGGCGGCGTTACCCCCCTCTGCCCTGCCGGGCATCTCCCCCTCAAGGGGGGAGATCAGATGCCGCACCCGCCCGTTCCATGGGCAGAGTTTTCGCCGCTTGCCGATCTCCCCCCTTGAGGGGGAGATGCCCGGCAGGGCAGAGGGGGGTATGGCCAACGCAGACGCTTCCATCACCGCCCCAGATAATTCTCGATCACCTTCGGATCGTTCGACACGAAATCAATCGACCCTTCAGCCAGCACCGAGCCTTCGGCAAGGCACGTCACCTTCACCCCCAGTTCGCGGATGAAACCCATGTCGTGTTCCACCACCACCACCGAACGGGTCTTGGCGATTTCCTTCAAAAGCACGGCGGTTTCGGCCGTTTCCGCATCCGTCATGCCGGCCACCGGCTCATCCACCAGCAGCAGCTTCGGCTCCTGCGCCAAGAGCATGCCGATTTCCAGCCATTGTTTCTGGCCGTGCGAGAGGTTGGCTGCGAGATCGCCGCGGCGGTGACCGAGGCGCACGGTGGCGAGGATTTCCTCGATGCGGGCTTTGTCTTGCTCCGTCAGCCAGTAAAACAGCGTCGCGAACACGCCGCGCTTGCGGTTGAGCGCCAGTTCCAGATTGTCCCAGACGGTATGGCTTTCGAACACCGTCGGCTTCTGGAACTTCCGCCCGATGCCGAGCTGGGCGATATCCGCCTCGTCCTTTTTGGTGAGGTCGATACTGTCTTCGAACAGCACCGTGCCCGTATCCGGCCTTGTCTTGCCGGTGATGATGTCCATCATCGTCGTCTTGCCCGCCCCATTCGGGCCGATTATGGCGCGCAGCTCACCGGGTTCCACCACGAAGGAGAGGGAATTGAGCGCCCTGAAACCATCGAACGACACCGAGACGCCGTCGAGATAAAGCAGGCTTTTCGTTCTGTTTTCGGAAACTGTGTTCATGTCCGCCTCACTCCGCCGCCTGTTGCGCCACTGTCGAGCCGCTGTCATTGCCCGGCTGGGCCTCGCCTGCAGCAAGCGTAACCCGCTTTTCGCGCCGCCGGGCCAGATAGTGTTGCAGCGTGCCGACGATGCCCTTGGGGAAGAACAGCGTCACCGCGATGAACAGCCCACCCAGCGCAAACAACCAGAATTCGGGGAAAGCGCCGGTGAAATAGCTTTTTCCGCCGTTGACCAGCAGCGCCCCGATGATCGGCCCGATCAGCGTGCCGCGCCCGCCCACCGCCGTCCACACCACCACTTCGATGGAGTTGGCGGGCGAGAATTCGCCGGGATTGATGATGCCCACCTGCGGTACGAACAGCGCCCCGGCAATGCCCGCCATCATGGCCGACACGACAAAGGTGAAAAGCTTGATGTTTTCCACCCGGAAACCGAGGAAGCGCACCCGGCTTTCGGCATCCCGCACGCCCACCAGCACCTTGCCGAACTTGGAATTGACGATGCCGGACGCGATCAAAAGCGAGATCGCAAGCATTACCGCCGTCATGGCGAACAGCACGGCCCGCGTGCCATCCGCCTGCACGGAAAAGCCGAGAATATCCTTGAAATCGGTCAGGCCATTATTGCCGCCGAAACCCATGTCGTTGCGGAAGAAGGCGAGCAGCAGGGCGTAGGTCATGGCCTGGGTGATGATGGAGAGATAAACGCCGTTGACGCGCGAGCGGAAGGCGAACCAGCCGAACACGAAGGCGAGCAGCCCCGGCACGACAAGCACCATGAGCGCCGCAAACCAGAACATGTCGAAGCCCTGCCAGAACCACGGCAGTTCCTTCCAGTTGAGGAACACCATGAAATCAGGAAGCACCGGATGGCCATAAACCCCGCGCGTGCCGATCTGCCGCATCAGATACATGCCCATAGCGTAACCGCCGAGCGCGAAGAAGGCGGCATGGCCGAGCGAGAGAATGCCGCAATAACCCCAGACGAGATCGAGCGCGAGCGCCAGCAGCGCATAGGCCAGATATTTGCCGAGCATCGACATGATATAGGTCGGAATGCGGAACGCGCTGTCGGCCGGCAGCAGCAGGTTGGAGGCTGGCACCAGCACGGCGATGGCCAGAATGATGCCGATGGCGATGGAAATGCGGCGGTCGAGCGCGCGCAGGAGGAAGCCGGTAATCATGCTTCGATCGCCCTTCCCTTGAGTGCGAAGAGACCGCGCGGCCGCTTCTGGATGAACAGGATGATGAGAACGAGCACGAGGATCTTGCCAAGTACGGCGCCCACCGTCGGCTCAAGGAACTTGTTGAGCACGCCGAGAGACAGGGCGCCAACCAGCGTTCCCCAGAGATTGCCGACGCCGCCGAACACCACCACCATGAAACTGTCGATGATGTAGCTCTGGCCGAGATTGGGCGAGACATTGTCGATCTGCGACAGGGCCACGCCGGCAAGGCCGGCAACGCCGGAACCGAGCGCGAAGGTGAAGGCATCCACCCACGGCGTGCGGATGCCCATGGAAGAGGCCATGCGGCGGTTCTGGGTCACGGCGCGCATCTGCAGCCCGAAGGCCGAGCGCTTCAGGAGAACCAGCAGCGCGAAGAACACCGAAAGCGAGAAACAGACGATCCACACCCGGTTCCAGGTGAAATTGAGATAACCGACGCTGAAGGAGCCGGACATCCAGCTCGGGCTGCCGACTTCCCGGTTGGTGGGGCCGAAGATGGAGCGCACGCCCTGTTGCAGGATGAGCGAGATGCCCCAGGTAGCGAGAAGCGTTTCCAGCGGCCGCCCGTAAAGAAAGCGGATGACACCGCGCTCCATCACGAGGCCGACAAAGGCCGTCACCAGAAAGGCGGCGGGCAGAGCGATGGCGAGCGACCAGTCGAACAGGCCGGGGAAATGCGTGCGGATCACCTCCTGCACCATGAAGGTGGAATAGGCGCCGATCATCACCATCTCGCCATGCGCCATGTTGATGATGCCCATCACGCCGAAGGTGATGGCAAGGCCGATGGCGGCGAGCAAAAGCACGGAACCGAGCGACAGGCCGTACCAGACATTCTGCGCATAGTCCCAGAAGGCAAGGGAGCTTTCGATGCTCGATATGGCGCTGTCGATATCCGGCTTCAGGCTCTGATCCACCGACGAGGAAGCCGCCATCAGAATGCCGATGGCATCGCGCCCGCCGAGGCTCTTGATGGTGGCGATTGCCTCTTTCTTCTGTTCGAGCGACCGTTCGGAGGAGAGCAGCGAGACAGCCCGCGCCTCCTCCATCCGGGTCCGCACCTCAGTATCGGCCTCCTTGGCGATGGCCGCTTCCAGCAATTCGAGATTTTCGGCGCTCGGCGCTTTCAGAACGGCGTCTGCCGCGGAAAGCCGCACGGATTTTTCCGGGCTGAGCAGGGTCAGGCCGCCAAGAGCGGCGCGGATGACGCGGCGCAGATTATTGTTGACCTTGATCTTGCTGACAGCCGCCTTCGGCGCTTCACCCGCACTTTCGCCCGTCAGCGGGTCGATCAGCGTAAAATTGGAACCTGCCGGCTTCGTCATGAAAACCAGATTGTCGGCCTTGCGCACGTAAAGATCGCCCGCCGCAAAAGCCTCGAGCGCCGGCACGACACGCGCATCGCCCGTGGCGGCAATCTGCCCGATCAGCACTTCGGCCTGCTTGAAATCCGCCGTGCCGAGCTGGTCGATCAGCGCCTTCGGCTCGCTTTGCGCGAAGGATTGGGCGGCGATCCCCAGGGTGAGCCAGAGGAAGATGGCTCCGAGAAAAGATCGGATCGTCATGTCGGGTTCCTTGGGCGTTTTACGACAGGGCGTTTGAATTTGGCGCGACCTGAATATGCGGCTTCACCCCCCTCTGCCCTGCCGGGCATCTCCCCCTCAAGGGGGGAGATCGGCAAGATGCTTTCCCGCCATTTCCATTCTCGAACTCTGAGATGGGCGGGCCCTCGCCGCAGGTCGATCTCCCCCCTTGAGGGGGAGATGCCCGGCAGGGCAGAGGGGGGTAATTCTTGTTCAGTTTCCAATGAGAAAACCGCCCCCAACAACCGGGGCGGCAACCGCTTCCGCTAATCAGCTACCCTTGCCGCCGCACTTGCCGCTGGCCACATTGAAGTTGCCGCAGGACATCGGCTTCCTCCAGTCCGAGATCAGATCCTTCGAGTCCGGCAGATAATCCGACCACTCGTCACCCACGACCTGCGGCGTCTGCTGCACGATTTCGAACTGGCCATCGGCCTGGATTTCGCCGATCAGCACCGGCTTGGTGATGTGGTGGTTCGGCATGACGGTGGAGTAACCGCCCGAAAGGTTCGGCACGGAAACGCCGATAATCGAGTCGAGAACCTTGTCCGTATCCGTCGTGCCGGCGGATTCCACAGCCTTTACCCAGGCGTTGAAGCCGATATAGGCGGCTTCCATCGGGTCATTGGTCACGCGCTTGTCGTTCTTGGTAAAGGCATGCCATGTCTTAATGAATTCGGCATTGACCGGCGCATCCACGGACTGGAAATAGTTCCAGGCGGCAAGGTGGCCGACCAGCGGTGCGGTATCGAGACCGGCCAGTTCTTCTTCACCGACCGAGAAGGCAACGACGGGAATGTCTTCAGCCTTGATGCCCTGGTTCGCCAGTTCCTTGTAGAAAGGCACGTTGGCGTCGCCGTTGATGGTGGAAACCACAGCGGTCTTCTTGCCGGCCGAGCCGAATTTCTTGATGTCGGACACGATCGTCTGCCAGTCGGAATGACCGAACGGCGTGTAGTTGATCATGATGTCCTCTTCCTTGACGCCCTTCGACATCAGGTAGGCCTTCAGGATCTTGTTTGTGGTCTGCGGATAGACATAGTCCGTGCCGGCCAGAACCCAGCGCTCGACGCCTTCGGTGTTGGCAAGGTAATCCACGGCCGGAATGGCCTGCTGGTTGGGGGCAGCACCCGTGTAGAAGATGTTGCGCGAGGATTCTTCACCCTCGTACTGAACCGGATAGAACAGGATCGAGTTCAGTTCCTCGAAGACCGGCAGCACGGATTTGCGCGAGGAAGACGTCCAGCAGCCGAAAACGGCGGCGACCTTGTCCTGCGAAATCAGCTGGCGGGCCTTTTCAGCGAAAAGCGGCCAGTCGGAAGCCGGATCGACCACCACGGCTTCGAGTTTCTTGCCGAGCACGCCGCCCTTCTTGTTCTGCTCGTCGATGAGCATCAGCATGGCGTCCTTCAGCGTGGTCTCTGAAATGGCCATGGTGCCGGACAGCGAATGCAGCACGCCGACCTTGATGGTGTCGTCAGCGGCAAAGGCGCCATGGAAGGCGGTGGTGGACAGGATCGCGCCAAGCAGCGCAGCACTAAGCGTCTTGCGGAATATCATCGGAAGAACCCCTCTCCTTGTTTGGCCTCTCGTGGAGGCTCAGCGGCATCTGCGGCCGCTGCTGGGAGGGACTATCGATCTCGTGAGAGCGAAACCGTATACGTCAATTGACGTAGGCGAGGTGGCGAAAGATGCATGAGGGGTTGAAGAGAGCTAAACCGCCAGGGCGCTCCTATGTGAAGCAGGAGGCTCCAACCTGTTTCTTCTCCCCGAGGGGGAGGCCCGCGGCAGCGGGATGAGGGGGCGAGCGCCGCGATATACGGAGGGGTTGCCCCTCATCCGACCCTTCGAGCCACCTTCTCCCCGGCGGGGAGAAGAAATGCACGGCACGGTCTCACATCAGGAATGCGGCTTGTCGTTCCGCTCTTCGTCGCGGATCGCCTCGTCGTGATACCACGAACCGAAATCCACATGCGGCTCGCGCGCCTCGCGCTCGAGGTCACTCAGCCCGCTGTCGCGGAATTTGGACACGCCCGCGCGCCCGCCAATCGGGAATTGATAGATCGTTGCCGTCTCACGATGAAAGCCAGTCGCCATTTCGGTCATCTCACTCTGTTTGCATCGAAGCACTTTATGTATGGAGCAAACCCTTAGAGCCCAGATTCGCTCCGTTTGATTAAAAAAAAATCACCTTGCGAAAAATATAGGCATTAATCGTCTCATCTACAAGAAAAACCATTTCGAAAGCGCCGGTTTTTGGGGCAAATGCCAATCCCTCGCGCGCAACCGAAATCATTGCACCGCAGCAGGGCATTCCACCGGGAGACGCCGGCTATCTATCAGGATTCAATGATGAAACATGAGGGGTGAATTTGCCTGCCGCAGTGCAGCAGAACCAGCCACGCGCGATATCCAGGCTCCTGCGCGACAGGGGGCCTGAAAGATTTTTCGAAAAAATCGCCCGATATCGCCAATCTGGCACGCGGCATGCATCTAAGGGGTCAGCCCTTGAACGCGAATGCGCTTCGGTGGCCAAAGCCACGGGAGGCCTCAAAGGCTTCGCATTGTTACCTATGAGAGGTTCGTAATGACTAAGTTCAAACTCGAGTACATCTGGCTGGACGGATACAAGCCGGTCCCCAACCTGCGCGGCAAGACCCAGATCAAGGAATTCGACGAATTCCCCACACTCGAGCAGCTGCCGCTTTGGGGCTTTGATGGCTCGTCCACGCAGCAGGCCGAAGGCCACTCGTCGGATTGCGTGCTGAAGCCCGTCGCGATCTATCCCGACCCGGCCCGCTCCAATGGTGCACTCGTCATGTGCGAAGTCATGATGCCCGATGGCGTCACCCCGCATCCGTCGAACAGCCGCGCAACCATCCTCGACGACGAAGATGCATGGTTCGGCTTCGAGCAGGAATACTTCTTCTACCAGGACGGCCGCCCGCTCGGCTTCCCGGAACAGGGTTACCCGGCTCCGCAGGGTCCTTATTACACCGGCGTCGGCTTCAAGAATGTCGGTTCGGTTGCCCGCGAAATCGTTGAAGAGCACCTCGATCTCTGCCTCGAAGCCGGCATCAACCACGAAGGCATCAATGCCGAAGTGGCCAAGGGCCAGTGGGAATTCCAGGTATTCGGCAAGGGCTCCAAGCGCGCCGCCGACCAGATCTGGATCGCCCGTTACCTGCTGCTGCGTCTTTGCGAACAGTACGGCATCGACGTCGAATTCCATTGCAAGCCGCTCGGCGACACCGACTGGAACGGTTCGGGCATGCATTGCAACTTCTCCACCAAGTTCATGCGCGAAGTTGGCGGCAAGGAATATTTCGAAGCCCTCATGGCCGCTTTCGCCAAGAACTGGAAAGAGCACATCGACGTTTACGGTCCGGACAACCACCTGCGCCTGACCGGCAAGCACGAAACCGCTCCGTGGAACAAGTTCTCCTACGGCGTTGCTGACCGTGGCGCTTCGATCCGCGTTCCGCATTCCTTCGTCAACAACGGTTACAAGGGTTACCTCGAAGACCGTCGTCCGAACTCTCAAGGCTGCCCTTACCAGATCGCTTCCGTCGTTCTGAAGACGATCGCAGAAGTGCCGCTCGCAAAGTCGGCTGCTGCCTGATATCGAACTGATGGCGTCGCCCGAACCGGGCGACGCCATTTTTCTGTCCACCGAACAGCCGGGCCGGACGGGCGACCTTTCGCTCTCTGCCCCACGCGGCATATTCTTCCTTCGCGAACTCCAAGAAGTTTCGGCACGTCAAGCAAGAAGGTGAGCGATGGGCATTCTCCAGAAATTCTCTCTCGAAAACCGCACCGCTGTCATCACCGGCAGCGGCCGCGGCCTTGGCTTCGAAATCGCCAGCGCCTTTGCCGAAGCGGGCGCCCATGTGTGGCTGACCGGCCGCAATGCCGAAACGCTGGAACAGGCGGTCGACACGCTACGCAAGGCCGGCGGCAAGGCCGATTACGCCGTCTTCGATATTGCTGATACGGCAGCCGGCAGCGCCCTTGTCCGCCGCATAATGGACGAGTTCGGCCACCTCGATATCCTCGTCAACAATGTCGGCGCGCGCGACCGCCGCCCGCTTGCCGAATTCAGCGACGAGGACATGCTGGAACTGATCCGCACCGATCTCACCTCCTCCATCTCTCTGTCGCGCGATGCCGCAGAGGCCATGAACGCCAATGGTTACGGCCGCATCATCACCATCACCTCCATCCTCGGCCATATCGTCCGGCCGGGGGATGCGATCTATCCCGTCGCCAAACAGGGTCTGACCGGGCTGATGCGGGCGATTGCCGTGGAATATGGCGCACGCGGCATCACCAGCAACGCCATCGCACCCGGCATGTTCGCCACCGAAACCAATGCCGCCCTTGCCGAAAATCCTGAGATGGTGGCCTTCGCCAAACTGCGGGTGCCGCTGGAGCGCTGGGGCCGGCCGGATGAGATTGCCGGTGCGGCGCTGTTTCTGGCCAGCGATGCGGCCTCCTTCGTCAACGGCCATGTGCTGACGGTGGATGGCGGCATGTCGGTGCGGCTGTGAGAGGCCCGTTGCGGAAAGGCGCTCAATAGGTATGGCGGCACGGCAACGCATCATCCCCGTCAGGCGCGAATATAACCGCTGGGTCGCCAACCAGACGCTGGAAGATTATGCGCTGCGTTTCACCGCCAAGAGCGCCCGGCAATTTTCCTCCAACCGCATTTCCCACACCGCCATCGGCGCGATTTCCTTTCTGGCGCTGGAAGCCATCGGCGGCGCCATCACGCTCTCCTACGGCACCACCAACGCCTTTTACGCCATTCTCGTCGCCGCCATCGCCATGCTGGCCGTCGGCCTGCCGATCAGCCGTTATGCCATCCGTCACGGGGTCGATATCGATCTTCTGACGCGCGGCGCGAGCTTCGGTTATATCGGTTCCACCATCACCTCGCTCATCTATGCCGCCTTCACCTTCATGCTCTTCGCCATTGAGGCGTCGATCATGTCAGGCGCGCTGGAACTGGCGCTCGGCATACCCTTGTGGATCGGCTACATCATCTCGGCCGTCATGGTCATTCCGCTCGTCACCCATGGCGTGCGGCTCATCAGCCGCTTCCAGATCGTCACGCAACCTTTCTGGATCGTGCTGAATATTCTGCCCTTCGTGTTCATCGCTTTGATGGACTGGGAAAAATACGATCTGTGGCGGGCCTTTGCCGGCATACACCACGCCTCGGGGCCGCCCGGCACGGTGGCAGATTTCAATCTGGTGGAATTCGGCGCGGCCTCCGCCGTCATCCTGGCGCTGATGTCGCAGATCGGCGAACAGGTGGACTTCCTGCGCTTCCTGCCGGCCGAGGGGCAAAGCCGCCTGCGTCACCGCATTGCGGTTTTCCTCGCGGGCTCGGGCTGGGTCGTCGTCGGCGTGCCGAAGCTGCTCGCCGGTTCCTTCCTCGTGGTGCTCACCTTCAGTTCCGGCGTCTCGGTGGATCGCGCCGCCGATCCGGCGCAAATGTATCTCACCGCCTTCGGTTACATGATCCCCAACGAGACGGCGGCCATGCTGCTGATGGTCGCCTTCGTGGTCGTCTCGCAGCTGAAGATCAACGTCATGAACGCCTATGCGGGTTCGCTCGCCTGGTCGAACTTCTTCTCGCGCCTCACCCACAGCCACCCCGGCCGCGTCGTCTGGCTGGTCTTCAACGTGGCGATCGCGCTGCTTCTAATGGAACTCGGCATTTACCGGCTGCTGGAAGAAACGCTCGGCATCTTCTCCATCATCGCCATGGCGTGGCTCTGCACCATCTCGGCCGATCTTTTCATCAACAAGCCGCTTGGCCTTGCCCCGCCCGGCATCGAATTCAAGCGTGCCCATCTTTACGATATCAACCCCGTCGGCGTCGGCTCCATGGCGCTTTCGGCGACCATCGCGCTGATGGCGCATTTCGGCGCCTTCGGGCCGCTCGCCGCATCGCTCGCGCCCTATCTCACACTGATCGTCGCTTTCATCGCCTCGCCGCTGATTGCCTGGGGCACGAAGGGCAAATTTTATCTCGCCCGCAAGCCGCGCCAGAAATGGCGTGAGGAAAGCAGCATCACCTGCTCGATCTGCGAACACCCTTTCGAGCCGGAAGACATGGCCTGGTGTCCCGCCTATGCCGCGCCGATCTGTTCGCTCTGCTGCTCGCTTGACAGCCGCTGCCATGACATGTGCAAGCCGAAGGCGAAGCTGAACTATCAGGTCGCGACCGTCGCGAAATCTTTCCTGCCGGATCAACTGGTCGCCAAACTCGCCACCCGGCTCGGACGTTACGGCATGGCCGCGGCGATTGCCGTCACCGCCATCGGCGGCATATTGGCAATGATCGCCCATCAGGTCGGCACCGCCTCGCCGGAAACGGCCGATGTGGTGAACCGCACCATCCTCATCGTGTTTTTCGTCTTCGCCGTCATTGCCGGCATCGTCTGCTGGTTCCTCGTGCTTGCCCATGACAGCCGTGTGGTGGCGGAAGAGGAATCTTCCCGCCAGAACACGCTGCTGCTCAAGGAAATCGCCGCCCACAAGAAGACCGATGCCGCCCTTCAGGACGCCAAGGAAACGGCTGAGGCCGCCAACCGCGCCAAGAGCCGTTATGTGGTGGGCCTCAGCCATGAATTGCGCACCCCGCTCAACGCCGTCCTGGGTTATGCCCAGATTCTCGAGCGCGACGACACCATCCCCCCGCCCCGGCAATCGGCGATCAAGGTCATCCGCCGCTCGGCCGATCACCTGTCCGGCCTGATCGACGGGCTTCTCGATATTTCAAAGATCGAGGCCGGCCGTCTGCAGGTCTATTCCAACGAGATCAATATTCAGGATTTCCTCGACCAGATCGTCGACATGTTCCGCCCGCAGGCGCAGGCCAAGGGGCTGGAATTTCGCCATGACCGCTCCCGCGCCCTGCCGCAATATGTCCGCACCGATGAAAAGCGGCTGCGGCAGATCCTCGTCAACCTCATCTCCAACGCCATCAAGTTCACCGATGAGGGCGCCGTCACCTTCGATGTCGGTTACCGCAGCCAGGTGGCCAGCTTCACCGTTTCCGATACCGGCCGCGGCATTGCCGAAAAAGACCTCGCCCGCATCTACGAACCCTTCCAGCGCGGCGAGGCAGACAGCGTGCGCCCCATGCCGGGCCTCGGCCTCGGCCTGACCATCACAAGGCTCCTCACCAATACACTCGGCGGCGAAATTTCCGTTTCCAGTGCAAAGGATGAAGGCTCCACTTTCCGCGTGCGCCTCATGCTCTCTGCCGTGCACCGGCCAAGCACGGCGCCGGCGGCGGAAAAGACCATCCGCTCCTATTCCGGGCCGCGCCGCACCATCGTCGTGGTCGATGACAATGAGGATCATCGCGAGCTGATGCGGCAGGTGCTGGTGCCGCTCGATTTCGTGGTGCTGACCGCCCAAAGCGGGCCGGAATGCCTGACGCTCATCGAAGGCGTGAAGCCCGACCTCTTCCTTATCGATATTTCCATGCCCGGCATGACCGGCTGGCAGCTTGTGACCAAACTGCGTGAAGCCGGGCAGACCGCCCCGCTCATCATGCTCTCGGCCAATATCGGCGACGGAACCGTGGCGGGCGCGGGCGAGGACAACCACAATGACGCCATCGCCAAGCCTGTCGATATCCGCCAGCTTTGCGACAGGCTTGCCGTGCATCTCGGCCTGAAATGGATCTACGAGGCGGATATGCCGCCCCCGCCATCGCCGCCGCCCGTGGCGCAGATCGTCCATCCCGGTGCAATTCACATTCAGGATTTGCAGCGGCTCGGCGAAATAGGCTACATACGCGGCATCGAGGCGAAACTCGCCGATCTTGCCCGCAACACGGAAAACCTGCCCTTCACGCAGGAGCTCGGCACCTATGTGCAGGCCTTCGATCTGGCCGGTTACGCGCATTTTCTCAAACGGTTTGCGGATAGCGACACGGGAGACGGCAAGGCATGAGCGGTCAGGCGGCGGCAGCCCCGAGAGACATCGTATTGCTGGTGGATGACAGCCCGGAAGCACTGGGGTTCCTCACCGATGCACTGGAACAGTCAGGCTTTTCCGCCCTCATCGCCACCTCCGGCCAGGCCGCGCTCAACATCGCCGAACGCATCACGCCCGATATCATCCTGCTCGACGCCGTCATGCCGGCCATGGACGGTTTCGAGACCTGCCGCCGCCTGAAGGCCAATGCGGCGGTGGCGCAGGTGCCCGTCATCTTCATGACCGGGCTGACGGAGACCGAACATGTGGTGCGGGCGCTCGAATCCGGCGGCGTCGATTATCTGACCAAGCCGATCAACATCGACGAGCTGCGCGCCCGCATCCGCGTGCACCTTTCCAATGCCCGCTCGGCGCAAAGCGCCCGCGTCGCGCTCGATGCCGCCGGCCGCCACCTGCTTGCCGTGCGCGCCAATGGCGCCATCCACTGGTCAACGCCGCAGGCGACGCGGCTCGTCAACGCCGCCACGGGCCGCGACGACGGCATGGAAATCGTCACCAGCCATATCGGCCGCTGGCTCGCAGAACGGGCGGCGGCGGAAACCGGCCGCGACGTGCCTTTGACGATCACCGAGGCCGGGCGGCCCGCCCTGCAACTGTCCTTCCTCGGCGCCATGGGGCCGGATGAATTCCTTTTCCGCCTCACCGCCGCCAATGAGAAATCCGGCGACCACCTGCTGCGCGAGCATTTTTCCCTCACTGCCCGGGAATCGGAAGTGCTGCTGTGGATCGCGAAGGGCAAATCCAATCGCGATATCGGCGATATCCTCGGCCTTTCCGCGAGAACCGTGAACAAGCATCTGGAGCAGATCTATGTGAAGCTCGGGGTGGAAAACCGGGCATCGGCGGCCGTGAAGGCGGCGCATATTCTGCATCAGGGGTGACGACAGCGCTGAGTGTGGTAAGGTTCGGCCAACATATATTTTCCGCTTGAGCGCAGCGTCCGCTCATTGGTCGAACGGCGGCCCCTTGTTTCTTCTCCCCGAGGGGGAGAAGTCCGCGGCAGCGGGATGAGGGGGCTAGCTCTCCGAAATCCGGCAACGTTTCCCCCTCATCCGACCCTTCGGGCCACCTTCTCCCCCTCGGGGAGAAGAAACAAGCGGCAACGCCTCAACCCATTCCATCAAACATACCCCGCATCCCCAACAAGGAGGACGTTCCCATGGACCGTTTCATCATCCTTTCCGGCTGCTCCGGCGGCGGAAAATCCACGCTTCTCGCTGAGCTTGCCCGACGGGGTTTCGCCACCGTGGAAGAGCCCGGCCGCCGAATCGTCATCGAAGAAACCCGCAATGGCGGCACGGCCCTGCCGTGGATCGACATCGAAGCCTTTGCCCGCCGCGCCATCGCCATGGCGCTCGAAGACCGGCAAAAAGCCCCGCCCGAAGGCCCGGTCTTCTTCGATCGCGGCCTGATCGACGCCGCCTCGGCGCTTCGCCATATAAATGGCGATGCCTTCATCGAGACGCTGCGGGTTGCACACCGCTATAACCGTCTGGTCTTCCTCACCCCGCCATGGCCGGAAATCTACAGGGGCGACAGCGAGCGCAAGCATGGCTTCGATGCGGCGGTCGAGGAATATGAGCGTTTGCTCCGCGACTATGACGAGCTTGGTTACGATATTTCCGTGCTTCCGAAATCCGGCATAGGGGAACGCGCGGACTTTATTCTGACGCGGATCGACTGAGGCGCTCTGGCAAGAGAATGAGCTTCAGCGGTTTTCGAGCAGTTGCGAGACGGTGACAAACTCAAACCCGCGTCGAGACCGCAAACAAAAAGCCCGGCATCGCTGCCGGGCTTCGATAGGGTGTCGCAGAAGGGCTTAGCTGCCCTGCTGGATGTAGGTGAACTTGCCGTCCGGACCCTTCTTCCATTCGTACATGACGTAGCCGGGAAGCTTCGGGTCGCCCTTCTCGTCGAAGGAGATGTCGCCGAGCGCGGTCGGGAAGGTGCCGGACTTCAGGGCCTCGGCAACCTTTTCCGGCTCCACGGAACCGGCGGCCTTCGCCGCACCGGCAATCGCCTGCATCGCGGCATAGGAGTAGAGCGTGTAGGCTTCCGGGTTGAAACCGGCGGCCTTGAACTTCTCTACCAGTTCCTTGTTTTCCGGGCGCAGTGTCGGATCCGGGCCGAAGGTGTTGAGCGTGCCTTCGACGGCGTCGCCGGCGATGGAAGCAAGTTCGTTCGAGACGATACCGTCGCCCGAAACGAGCTTGGCCTTGAGGCCCTGGTCAGCCGCCTGACGGATGATGAGGCCGGCTTCGGTGTGCAGGCCGCCCCAGTAGATGATGGAAACGCCGGCTTCCTTCATCTTGGAGATCAGCGCGGAGAAGTCCTTGTCGCCGACATTGACGCCTTCATACATGACTTCCGTCACGCCGGCCGCATTGGCAGCCTTCTTGGTTTCATCGGCAAGGCCCTGACCGTAAGGCGTCTTGTCGTGAATGATGGCGACCTTGGCATCCTTGAAATGATCGGCCAGGTACTTGCCGGCAATGCCGCCCTGCTGGTCGTCACGGCCGCAGGTACGGAACGTGTTCCAAAGGCCGCGCTCGGTGAAGACCGGGTTGGTTGCGGCGGGTGTGATTTCGAGAATGCCGTTTTCGGCGTAAACTTCAGAAGCCGGAATGGAAACGCCGGAGTTGAAGTGACCGACAACGAATTTCACGCCGTCAGCGACGAACTTGTTGGCAACCGAAATACCCTGCTTGGGGTCGGATACGTCGTCGCCCAGCACGATCTTGATCTGCTCGCCATTGATACCGCCGGCGGCATTGATGTCTTTCGCGGCCTGTTCGGCACCCTTCTGGATCTGAGCGCCGAAAGCAGCGTTCGGGCCGGTCAGCGGTGCGCCGACAGCGATCACGACATCGGCCCAGGCCGAACCGCCAAACGCGACCATGGCGGTCAGCGCAACAGCGGAAAGAAGAGACTTCTTCATTACTTTACTCCCAGTTCCTTTGGATGGGTTGATTGCAAGGGCCTGTTCAGTACCCACCTTCACTGAACAGGAAACTGTTCCACTCTGACGAGCATTGTGCAGCCGGAAAAATCCGCCTGTCAATCTTTCTTCTTGTAGGAAAATGCCGATGTCCGGTCGTAAAGCCAATAGTAGTTATTGACCATCTGGCTTGTCCGGCGCGTGCGGAAACCGACGCTGGAAAAAACCAGAAGAAGAACGACGTCAAACACGTAATAGAAGCCGTTGATGAACGACCCGTTGAACAGCGCGTGATGCAGAAACCGCATCACCACACCCAGAGCGAGCGTATAGATAACCACCCGCGTATAACCGCCCCAGCCATCGGCCACGGACTTGCCCGTGCGCCATGCCGTCCAGAAACCCAGAAGAACAACCAGCGCGCGCAGAACATACCGCACGCCGTTATCCGTTTCGAAAAAAAGGCCCTGCATCTCTTTCCCCATCAGTGCCGGGCTGAAACGCCCTGACCCTGCCTTGTCTGTCGTCCCGTCGTTTTCCCGCCGGGCATTTTATTGTTTGCACCCCGCCATGGATCCTTAAGGTTTTGCCGAAAGGACGACAGGCCGCCGTTTGCAGTCTTGCGCCGCAAAATTTCCGGCGCAAGTAAAATCTTTCAGTGCCGTCCGCCTTCGAGATAGGCGGCGCGCACCTGCGGATCGGCGAGCAGTTCCCTGCCCGAACCGCTCATCGTCACCTTGCCGTTGACCATCACATAAGCGCGGTCGGAAAGCTTGAGCGCGGCAAAGGCGTTCTGCTCCACGAGGAAGACGGTCAGCCCCTCTTCCTGGTTGAGTTTCTTGATCGCCTCGAAAATGCCCTTGACGATCAAGGGTGCGAGACCGAGCGACGGCTCGTCCAGCAGCAGGAGCTTCGGCCGTGCCATCAGCGCGCGGCCGATGGAGAGCATCTGCTGCTCGCCGCCGGAAAGCGTGCCGCCGCGCTGGCTCTGGCGCTCCTTCAGGCGCGGGAACATCACGAAGATCTTCTCGACGTCTTCCTTGAAATATTTCAGGTTATCGAGATTGGCGCCCATCTGCAGGTTTTCCAGCACCGTCATGCGCGGGAAAATCCGGCGGCCTTCGGGCGACTGGGCAATGCGTTTGCGGGCGATCAGATGGGTCGGCAGCTGGGTAATATCCTCGCCGTCGAAGATTACCTGACCGGCGCGCGCCTGCGGGCTGCCGCAGATGGTCATCATCAGCGTTGACTTGCCGGCGCCGTTGGCGCCGATCAGACTGACGATCTCACCCTTTTTGACCTCGACATCGACACCGGCCAGAGCGCGGATATTGCCATAATAGGTTTCGACACCCTGGACTTTCAGAAGCGGTTCACCGGACATCAGGCCGCTCCTCCGTCGAGTTCTTCCGCAATCACGTCTTCCACTTCATCATCCTCGACACCCAGATAGGCGGCGATGACCTTCGGGTCGTTCTTCACATGGTCCGGCGTGCCGTCGGAAATCTTCTGGCCATATTCCAGAACCACCACATGGTCGGAAATCTGCATCACCACGGACATGTCGTGCTCGATGAGGAGCAGCGACGTGCCCTCGTCGCGAATGCCGCGCAGAAGCGCGTTGAGCGCCAGCGATTCCTTCGGGTTAAGGCCGGCGGCCGGCTCGTCGAGGCACAGAAGCTCCGGCCCCGTGCACATGGCGCGGGCGATTTCCAGACGGCGCTGCGCACCATAGGGAAGGTCGCCGGCCGGATCGTCGGCGCGGTCGATCAGATCGGCCTTTTCAAGCCAGTATTTGGCCTTTTCGATAGAGGCATCCACCGCCCGCCGGTAAGCGGGCAGGCCGAGAAGTCCGAGGATCGTGTAACCCGAGGCCTTCATCAGCGCATTGTGCTGCGCCACCAGCAGGTTTTCCAGAACGGTGAGGCCCGAAAACAGGCGGATGTTCTGGAAGGTGCGCGCCACCTTGGCCTTCTTGGTGATTTCGAAATCCGGCAGGCGCTCGAGAAGATGCGCCTCGCCGCTTTGCTGGCGCATGGTGATCATGCCCATGGTCGGCTTGTAGAAGCCGGTGATGCAGTTGAAGACCGTGGTCTTTCCCGCACCGTTGGGGCCGATCAGCGCCGTGATCTCGCCGCGCTTCGCCTCGAAGGAGAAGTCGTTGATGGCCATCAGGCCGCCGAAGCGCATCGAGAGATGTTCGACCTTGAGGATCGTATCGCCAGTCGTATTGGGTGTCATTGTTGCCGTTCCGGAAGCCATCAACCGTGACCTTCCTTGGTAAAGCTGCCGGAGACGGCCTTGCGTTCCTTAAGGAAGGCCGTGGGTTCACGCGAGCCGACGAAGCCGCGCGGCTTGAACAGCATGACGATGACCATGGCAAGGCCGAAGAGCAGCATACGGTAAAGTTCAGGCGTGAAGTCGGGCCCGAAGACATGCTTCAGGAACTCCATTTCACGCAGGAGCTCGGTGCCGCCGACCATGACCAGCGCCGCAATGGCGATACCCGTCAGCGAGCCCATGCCGCCGAGAACGACGATGGCGAGAATGACGGCGGATTCGAGAAACACGAAGCTTTCCGGCGACACGAAACCCTGACGCGCGGCGAAGAAGGAACCGGCGAAACCGCCAAACATCGCGCCCGTCGCAAAGGCGGTGAGCTTGGTGATGACGGTATCGATGCCGAGCGAACGGCAGGCGATCTCGTCCTCGCGCAGCGCTTCCCAGGCACGGCCGATTGGCATGCGGCGCAGGCGGATGGTCACATAGGCCGTCAGCATGCAAAGCAGCAGGATCACGTAGAACAGGAAGATCTTGTAATAGGCCGACGACATCGACAGGCCAAAGGCCTTGGCGAAATTGTTCGACGCGCCGACATCGAAGGACCAGATGCCGAAGACGGACGCCTTGGCGATGCCCGAAATACCGAAGGTGCCCTTGGTCACATCCGTCCAGTTCAAAAGCACGAGGCGGATGATTTCACCGAAGGCGAGCGTCACGATTGCCAGATAGTCGCCGCGAAGACGAAGCACCGGGAAACCGAGGATGATGCCCCAGAAGCCCGCGAGAATGCCGGCGACCGGCAGGAGCACCCAGAAGGACAGGCCGAAATGGCTGGAGAGCAGCGCATAGGAATAGGCGCCGACCGCATAAAAGGCCACGTAACCGAGATCGAGCAGGCCGGCCAGCCCGACGACGATGTTGAGGCCCCAGGCCAGCATCACATAGATCAGGATCTGGATGCCGAAATTGTCGACGAATTTCAGCGAACCCTGAAAGCCGAACAATTGCACGGCGATAACGGGATAAAGCAGCAGCAGGACCAGCGCCAGCTTCAGGAAGTGCTTGTGGAAAAAGCCCTTCTCTTCGGAAATCTCCAGCACGCCGCTCTTGGCCTTGGCCAGCTTGCGACGGTCCAGCGACGGCTTGATGAAGCCGACGACGAGAAAGCGGCCGACAGCGGCAATGCCGACGAAGACCGCCAGAAGCCCCCAGCGGGTGCCCCAGATAAGCTGGTTGTTGATATCCTGATAGGTGACGATGCCCACATAAAGAATGAACATGCCGAACGAGATGAGGCCCGCAATCAGGCCCTCCTTCACAGCCGCCGCCATCAGGCTCGGGCTGGAAGCAGCATTGTCGGAAGCGATATTGGTCATGGGATCACACCTTCTCGACTTCCGGACGACCGAGAATGCCGGTCGGCTTGAAGATCAGCACGAAAGCCAGGATGCCGAATGCCGCGACATCCTTGTAGGCGATGGAGAAATAGGCCGACCACAGCGATTCGATGAGGCCGATCAGCAGACCGCCGAGAACAGCGCCCGGAAGCGAGCCGATGCCGCCGAGAACGGCCGCCGTAAACGCCTTGACGCCGGGAATGAAGCCATCGCTGAAGGAGGCAACGCCGTAATACATGAGATACATGGTGCCCGCGACAGCGGCGAGTGCTGCACCCATGATGAAGGTGATGGAGATCGTCTTGTCGACATCGACGCCAAGCAGTGCGGCCATCTTGCGGTCCTGTTCGGTGGCGCGCTGCGCCCGGCCGAGCGGGGTCTTGTTGACGATATACCAGAAGGCGAAGAGCAGCACCGAGGTAACGACCATGATGATGAGCTGCTTCAGCGACACGGTAATGGCGCCGAAATGATAGCTTTCCGTCACCATCGACGGGATCGGTTTGTTACGCGGACCCTGCGTCACCTGGATGAAGTTGGACAGCGCGATCGACATGCCGATGGCCGTGATCAGCGGTGCAAGACGGAAGGAGCCTCTGAGCGGGCGATAGGCGACGCGTTCGATCACCCAGTTCCACAGGCCGGTCATCAGCATGGCGACGACCATCATCAGAAGCAGAAGAAGCGCCACCGGAATGCCGGCGACAAAGGATGTCACGATCAGGAAAACGATCAGCGCGGCAAAGCCGCCGAGCATGAAAATATCGCCATGGGCGAAGTTGATCATGCCGATGATGCCGTAAACCATCGTATAGCCGATAGCGATGAGGCCGTAGATCGATCCAAGAGTCAGCCCGTTGATGAGCTGCTGGATAAAATACTCCATGTCTTTCCCCCGGGCACGACCTCGAATGGGCCACGCCTCGTTATGTTAATTATAGGGGCGCCCTTGCAGGCAGACCCCCACCCTCAAAATGCATATCGTGTTCGTTAAAAATGTGAAGTCAAAAACGGGCTATCCTGCACAAAATTTGGAATTTCCACATGGACTGCCGCTTTCCCGGTCAAAAGAGCCATGATTTTGGCAGGAAGTGCTGAAAAAATGACGGCCGGATGCTTATTTCAGCATTGTCCGACGCCATTATTTGACGGGCAGCGGGCAAAGGAGTAGCGAAGATCGGAACGGCGATATCCCGCAGACGGGATCAATTGGCAAAGAGATGATCGACATATTGACGAAAGCGGCGCTGGACGCCGGGCAGGCCATCATGGCGGTCCACCGTGCCGGCCCGCATGTGTCGTATAAGGACGACTGCTCGCCGGTGACCGAGGCCGATCAGCGCGCCGAGGCGATCATTCTTGCGGCGCTGGCCGCCCATTTTCCCGACATCCCCGTTGTTGCCGAAGAGGCGGTATCGAGCGGCATCCTGCCGGAAACCGGTGCGGAATTCTTCCTCGTCGATCCGCTGGATGGCACCAAGGAGTTCATTTCCGGCAAGGACGATTTCACCGTCAACATCGCGCTCATCCGCAACGGCGTTCCGGTGGCCGGCGTGGTTTACGCCCCCTGCCGCGGGCAGGCATGGACGGGCGAGGACAACGCCGCCGAAAAGCTCGCCATTTCCGGCGAAGGCGCCATCCTGTCGCGCCACCCCATCCGCGCGCGCCAGCGCGGCGCCTCCCCCGTGGCGCTGATCAGCCGCTCGCATTGCACGGCGAAAACGGAAGCCTTCGTGGCCGAACATGGGCTGAAGGACTGCATCTCCGTCGGCTCTTCGCTGAAATTCTGCATGCTGGCAGAGGGCGCCGCCGATATCTACCCCCGCTTCAGCCGCACCATGATGTGGGACACGGCCGCCGGCGACGCCGTGCTGCGTGCGGCCGGCGGCAGGACGCTCGATTGCGAGGGCAGGCCGCTTGCATATGCGGTGAGGGGCGATGGCGAGGATGCGCTGGCCAATCCGGATTTCATTGCCGAAGGGGCGATGGCAGTGGAACACGCGGGGTAACGCCGCTTTCCGTCTTCTGCGGCTACTGCAACGGGTGGATCGGATTTCTGCCTTGGTGAGCTTCGGCGTATGCCGCCTCACCCCCCTCTGCCCTGCCGGGCATCTCCCCCTCAAGGGGGGAGATCGGCAGGAGGCGCTACCACCGCTTCATTCGCAAACGTCGTGATAGGCGAGACCTATCCACGAGTCGATCTCCCCCCTTGAGGGGGAGATGTCCGGCAGGACAGAGGGGGGTAAACAGCATACGCCGAAGCCCCTAAAAACATCCTCATACCGATCAACGCAGACAAATTTCTTCCCCACTCATCCCCACCCCACGCCACCGCCACACAATGCCCCGCAACGAAACACTGCAGCGCGGAAGGCACATCATGACGGAACAGACGGCGAGACTTCGGCTTCCCTATATCCTCCCCTCGCAGGCACAGAAACACGTCACCCATAACGAAGCCCTGCAAAGGCTGGATGCGATCGTGCAACTGGTCATCAAGGCCATCATCACCACACCGCCCGATAACGCTGAGGAAGGGGATTGTTTCCTCCTCTCCGCCGATGCCGCGGGTGACTGGGCCGGCAAGGGCGGCAGGCTCGCTTTCCGGCAGGATGGCGCCTGGCTCTTGATCGCGCCGCAGCCGGGCTGGACGGCGTGGTTTGCGGCCGAGAGCAGATACCGCATCCTGCGCGACGGCAACTGGCGCGACATGCCGCTGCCGGCCGCCGGTCGGCTGGAAAGGCTGGGCATCGGCACGGAGGCCGACGCCACCAATCGGCTGGCGCTCACCTCCCCCGCCAGCCTCTTCACCCACACCGAAGAAGGTGGCAGCCACCGCATGACGATCAACAAGGCGGGCAAGGGCGATACCGCCTCGCTGCTGTTCCAGTCCGGCTGGAGCGGCCGGGCGGAAATGGGCCTTGCCGGCACTGACGGGTTTTCGATCAAGACCAGCAAGGATGGCGCCTCATGGCACACCGCACTTCTATGCAGCGGCGACGGCCGGGTCTCGATGCCGAACCGCCCGCTCGCCGTCGCCGGCCTGCCGGCGGGCACGACGAAACCCGCCAATGGCGCGGCGGCAGGTTTTTCCGTGCTCTCCATCGCCGAGGGCGGCTTTGCGCTCGGCGATGCGGTGAGCGGCGGTGGGCGTGAACTCGTGGTTCCGGCAAAGGGCCTTTATCTGGCCGCCCTGACGCTCGCCGTGGTCTCTTCCTCCGGCCACCGGGTGACGCTTTTCATCAATGGCGCGGCGGCCAGCTTCGGTATCGCCGGCAATGCATCGACATCAGGCACATCGCAGTCGGCAACCTCCATCCTTTCCCTCGATGCCGGCGACCGCCTGCGGCTGCAGCATGAGGGAACGGCGGAATTTACCCAGGGCAGCGGGAAAACGTGGCTTTCGCTTGCGGCACTCTGACGGAAACAACCGATGAGAGAGAAAAATTGCGATTTTTGGAAAAATTTTTTCCCGGCAAAATAAGGCGACTCGAACAAATCAGGCGAAACCGTTCAAATTCTTAATAAATTGTCTAGAGCTGCTTAGGCAATTTTTAAAGGTACCGGGATAGAGTTCCCGTCATATGGTCTTGAGTTTGTATAGAGTGTCCAATGACCGAAATGATACGCCCACGAGTTAAATATGTCATCGGCCCCGATGGCAGCCCTCTGACGATCGCCGATCTTCCGCCTGCCAATACCCGTCGCTGGGTCATTCGCAGAAAGGCGGAGGTGGTTGCAGCGGTACGCGGTGGACTGTTGAGCCTCGAGGAAGCCTGCGAGCGTTATACGCTCACCGTCGAAGAATTCCTGTCCTGGCAGTCCTCGATTGCCGATCACGGCCTTGCCGGCCTGCGCACCACGCGCATTCAGCAATATCGCCACTAAAACAGTGCGCCGGCGCGATAACGCGCCCAGACCGAGTTTCCAGAACGCCCCGCCGGATTATCGACGGGGTTTTCGGTTCGATTTCGGATCCCCCCTGAGAACTGCCCCACAAAGCCGGCGATTGTCGCCGGTTTGTATCCGCTGCGTTCGCTATCCCGCTGTTTCAATTCGGATGCAAGCCGTTACAGTGGCGACAACGAACAGCAATGCGGAAGGCGCTCATCATGGACATCAAGACAACCGAAACCGGATCGCACGGCGAATATTCGGCGACCATCGACGGCCACAAGGCGGAGATGACCTATTCGCGCACCTCCCCTTCCCTCATCATCATCGATCATACCGGCGTGCCCGATGCGCTGCGCGGCAAAGGCGTCGGCCAGGCGCTCGCCGCGCATGCGATCGATGAAGCCCGCAAGGGCGGCTGGAAAATCATTCCGCTCTGCCCGTTCTTCAAGGCCCAGACATTACGCCATGCCGAATGGGCGGATGTAATTCAGGGGTAAGGGCGCTTTATCTTCTGTCTGAGGGCAGAATAATCGCAAGCGTCGCGGCATGTTTCTTCTCCCCGCCGGGGAGAAGAAACATGCAACCGTTCCAAATCGTAAAACAGGTCAATCCGGTTTTTCACGCCACCTTCAATGGCGGCGTCCCGGCATGCATGCTCCGGCGGACTTCTTCACGGAATTCAAGCGTATCCTTTGCGCCGTGCACGGCCACGGCGTGTTGCACGGCCGCTTCCATAAGTTCCTCCGGAGAATCGGCGGAGATGGCGACGGTGCATCTGCTGTCACTGGGGAATTCGCGGCAATCGATATATTGGCGGGCCATTTTTTCCTCCCTGCAAGTGCCGCCCGCACCCGCACGGGGCGCGTGCGCGTAAAAGCCTCCGGCTCACGGTCGGAACCTCCGTAAAATACGCCTTTCCCCACGTCCGGACAATCGAAATCAGGCCTGACCGTCCCGGCGGGAAACACCGGCGACGCGGCAAAACAAAAGGCCGCCCTGAAGGAGCGGCCTTTCGAAAAAATGCATGGCGTCCCGTCATTGAAAGCCGCCTCCTGATCCACCGGCAGCCGTCAATGAGGACGATCTTCGTAATTTCCTGCGCCTATAGGTCAGGCGCGGGCGCGGATGGCTCCGTCGCGGTTTTCCAGTGCGGCGGCCTTTTCATATTCGGCCTGCACTTCTTCCAGCGAAGCTTCGGCCGCTTCCTGCTGGGCCTTCAGCTCACGGATCGAGACCTGAAGATTATCCGCCCGCTGGCGCGCGGCCTTGGCGAAGGTCGGATAGGCGAAATGCGTCGGATCGGTAATGCCCGACTTGCTTTCTTCCAGAGATATCTGATGCACCAGTTCCTTTGCCATCCGCTCGAACTCGGACATCATCTGCTGCAGCTGGCTAAGCTGCCGGCGTTTTTCATTGACCTGAAATTCCTTCAGGCGAACCAGGCTGTCACGCGACTTCATACGCAATACTCCATGGATAGCGAGACCCGGATCAAAAAGGCACTATGCCACCCTGATCGGCCCGTTTAACCCGCCCGTTTTTCCGCAAGGGTTGCCCCCTGTCCCGGAATGATTCCCAAAAGTTACCCGACGTTAATAAAAAACCGCCGTCGTTAACCTTTCGTTTACGGGCATCGTTAATGATAACGACGATCATTTAAGGGTCGGTAAATGCCAGGTCCAAAAAAATGGACCCGACGATGTAAGAGTCGATTGAATCACTTAACGGGATTTCCTCACGTTAAGCTTCAATTTTGGCGATGGTGGATTCACGTGCAAAAACAGCGAAATGCCTACTTTGCTTAATAAATTCGATACACCTTGCCAAAGGCAATTAGAATTTGTTAACCATTTGGTGGCAGCCTGCAAATCAGGCAACGTCTGGATCCGCATCGCGCGAGGCAATGATTTACCGGTTCGCGGGCGGCAAAGGGGATAATTATGCGGGTTCTACTTATTGAAGACGACAGCGCGACAGCGCAGAGCATTGAACTGATGCTCAAGTCGGAGAGCTTTAACGTCTACACGACCGACCTCGGTGAGGAAGGCGTGGACCTCGGCAAGCTCTATGATTACGACATTATTCTTCTCGACCTCAACCTGCCCGACATGTCGGGTTACGAGGTTCTGAGAACGCTTCGCCTCTCCAAGGTCAAGACGCCGATCCTCATCCTGTCCGGCATGGCCGGCATCGAGGACAAGGTTCGCGGCCTGGGCTTCGGCGCAGACGATTACATGACCAAGCCGTTCCACAAGGACGAGCTTGTTGCCCGCATTCACGCTATCGTCCGCCGTTCCAAGGGCCATGCACAGTCGGTCATCGCCACCGGCGAGCTGATCGTCAATCTCGATGCCAAGACGGTTGAAGTGGGCGGCCAGCGCGTTCACCTGACCGGCAAGGAATATCAGATGCTCGAGTTGCTTTCGCTGCGCAAGGGCACGACGCTGACCAAGGAAATGTTCCTGAACCACCTCTATGGCGGCATGGACGAGCCGGAACTGAAGATCATCGACGTCTTCATCTGCAAGCTGCGCAAGAAGCTCGCAAACGCCGCCGGCGGCGCAAACTACATCGAAACCGTCTGGGGCCGCGGCTATGTTCTGCGCGAGCCGGATGGCGCGACGGAATTCCTCGAAACCGCCTGATCCATTCCGGAACAGGACAGTTTTTAAAAGACCCGCTGGAAACGGCGGGTTTTTTGTTGCGATTTGAAGATTTATTCTCCCTCATTCCTGTGCTTGTCACAGGAATCCAGCCAGCCCAAGTCCTTGGGCTGAAAGGACTCTCCCGCCGCGCAGACGCGCGTCGACTGGATTCCTGTGACAGGCACAGGAATGAGGGGAGAAAACCTGGCCACGCACCGCCAAGGGACAACGGCAGATGAACCACCTCATCCCCACTCTCAGAACCGAACGCCTGACGCTGCGCCCGTTGGCGATCACGGATTTCCCCGCCTATCGGGATTTCATGACGTCACTGCGCTCCATCGGTGTCGGCGGTCCCTACGACCTGCCCTCGACATGGGGCGTGTTCTGCCACGATCAGGCTAACTGGTACTTTTTCGGCCATGGCGCACTGATGATCGAGCTTGGCGAAACGGGACAATGCGTCGGCCAGGTCGGCATCAATCACGGTCCGCTGTTTCCGGAAAAGGAACTGGGCTGGCTGCTTTACGAAGGCCATGAAGGGCGCGGTTATGCGGCGGAAGCCGCCTCGGCGCTGCGCGACTGGGCCTTCAAGACCCTGAACCTGCCCACGCTTGTCAGCTACGTCTCGCCGCAGAACCGCAAATCCGCGGCCGTCGCCGAACGAATCGGCGGCAGGCTCGACCCGGCGGCACCCCGTTCCGATCCCGAAGACCTCGTTTATCGGCACCATCCGGCCACGAGGCTTCCGGAAAACCCGACCTAGCGCATCTCCGCTTTCAGAAAGCCGAGGATTGCCTGCGCGATCTGCGCATGGATGGCCGCGCGGTCCCTACCGCCGCCATCCCGGCAGACGAAACCTTCGCCCGGTGAAAGCTCCTCCACGATCTTTTCGCCGTTCGGCCTGCAAATCTGCATGAAGCTTAAATGGCTGGCATCCGGTATCTCCCGATAAACGGTCGTCGCCTTTGGCAGATGCCTGGCGATATAGTCGGAATCGGCCTTGATGGCGGCGATCTCCGGTGTTTCCACGCCCGCGGCCAGAATGAGAACCGGCACGCCGACGGCTTGCAGCGTCTCCGGCAGGAAACCGGCGGCCGGCCCGAGATCGAGCGCGATGGCGGCGCGGATGCGGGTATCCTTCAAATCCATCGAAAGCCGCGGATCGGCCCTGCCGTCACCGACTACCCCGACTTTGGCGAGCAGACGCGGAGCCTTGCATTGCGGCGGGCGCTTCTCCCCGCGGCAATCCTTCAGGGCAAGTTCGGCGCTGTATCGCGCGCCAACCAGCTCCATTGCGGTCCAGCCGCCGAGGGAATGGCCGATTACGGCGATGCGCGTCGCGTCGATCCTGCCGGCGAATCGGTCATCGCCGATCAATGCGGTCAGCGTTCTGCTGATGTCGCGCGGCCGTTCCCACAATGGAACGATCTCGGTCGCATTTTCTTCGGTGAACGATTCGCCGCCGTGATCCGGGGCGGCCACGACATAACCTTCCCGAACAAGCTCACCGGCAATCCAGTTCAGATTGCGCCAGCTTCCACCGAAACCGTGCGACAGCAATATGAGAGGACGTGAACCGTCAAGAAGGGAAGCGCCCGGTTGAACCTCAAGGCCGTAAAAGGCGGCATTTTCACCGACGATCTCGCTTTTGCCCGACGGCGCGGCCGGGTACCACAATGAAACGGCTAGCGTTCTCGAACCGGCCTCATCCGGCAATTCGATCTGTTTAAAACCGATGCCGCTTTCCGCCGTTGCGGAGTGGACAGTGGAAAAAATGACGATGACCGCCGCAAGAAGATAGCGCATGGGATGCTCCGGAGTTGATATGGACCAACTCCTGGTTCAATCCACCGACCGCCGAGACCTCGAACAGGTTTCAGGTCGTCCTGAAACGCGATTGGAGACAGCAACACCGTGTGCTTGAGAAAGCCGCGTTGAGAAATGCTCTAGATATCCGCGATCCGCTCGAAAAGCCGAACGGGACTGTCGCGGAACGTCGTATCGCGAAATGGCCGGAAACCGAATCGGGCGGCTATGGCCAGCGACGGGCTGTTGAGCGGATTGATCATGCAGACGGTCCGCTGGGAAATCCCGCGACCATCGAACCATCGCAGCGCCGCCTCCACCGCCTCTGTCGCGACACCCTTGCCCACCAGCGCCCCGTCGATTTTCCACATCGCCTCGGGCACGCCGTCGAAATCCTCACCGTTGCCACGGCGCATATGGGCAAAGCCCACCTCGCCCACGATGCGCCCCGTGGCAAGCTCTTCCACCACGAAAGGGCCGAAGCCGAAAGCGGACCAATGGCCCAGAAAACGCAAAAGCCGGGCGAAGGTGAGTTCCGGATCCAGCGGCGCAATCGATACGACCCCTTCGATCTGCGGAACATCCGCGCCCCAGAAGGCGCGATAGAGCGCTTCATCCGCGATGGCATGCGGCCGCAGGACAAGGCGAGCGGTTGTCAGACGTGTCATGAACATGCTCCCCAAACGAAAAAGGCCGGCGCGTCGGCAGACGCTGTCCCGGCCCTTCACAAATTCAGATCGGCGATTGAACGGTCACTCGGCAACCGTCTTGGCGGTAAACACGATGCGGTCGTCATGCACCTTGTATTCCACCGCCATATTGGCCTCCTCGGCCAGAAGCAGCGTGTAATAGGGCTGAACGGAATGGGCGTCGACCGCCTCTTCCAGCCTGCCCTCGTAAATTTCCACGAACTTGGCCGGCACGCGCATCATCCGGCCCTTGACGGTGATTTCGAACCTGGCGTCGCCGTCGGGGCTTTCCAGCAGCACATCCACATTGCCGCCGCGCGGAATGGCGCCATAAGCCACGAGGAAGAGATTGAGCAGAAGTTTGACACGATTCTTCGCAACGATGGCGCGCGGGCCGTTCCAGCTCACCTCCGCCTTCTTTTCAGCAGCGGCGAAATCCTGGGCGGCTTTTTCGGCCTCGCCGGTGTCGATGGACGCGCCGGCGGAGCCGGAAGCGCCGAAAGCAAGGCGGGCGAACTTCAGCCGCACGGATGCGTTAAGGGCTGACGTGCGGATGAGATCGAGCGCGTCGTCATCCGTGCCGCCCTCGTCCAGGAGTTCGAGGCCGTTATTGATGGCGCCGACAGGAGAAATCACATCATGGCACACACGGCTGCACAGAAGAGCCGCCAGATCGGGACCGGACAGCGTGATATTGAGTTTGCTGGTCATAAAATTCTCTCCTGCGCAAGGGAGGCGCGGACGGTGTGGAAATTGTTAAGCCATAATGACACCATATTTGGTAAACCGATTGTTAATAGGATGGTTTCAAAATGCCAAATGCCTTAACAGGCCACACTGGAGCCCCGTGTATCCGCAAGGATGCGCGAAACATGCTGTAGAACTTTGACTCTGGGCATCGGCCCTTTCGAAAACCGATTCGGATTTTCGAACCGATGCGCTAACGAAACAGACGGACGGACATGACGATGCGCCTTACGAAAACCCGCACCATTGCACGCCTCGGACTGGGAAAGATTGTCGCGCTCCTTGCGAGCCTCCTGATATGGGTCGCACCGGCCGCGGCCCAGAACAGCGATCAATATTCTTTCCAGGAAGTCGTGGATGCAGGCCACGGATTCTTCGGTGAAACCACCGGCGGCCTTGCCAAGGTGGTGGAGCGCGCCTTCCAGCAATACGGTCTTCCAAACGGTTACATTCTGGGCCAGGAAGGCTCCGGCGCCTTCGTCGCGGGCCTCACTTATGGCGAAGGCACGCTTTACACCAAGAATGCCGGCCAGCACCCCGTCTTCTGGCAGGGCCCCTCCCTTGGCCTCGATTATGGCGGCCAGGGCACCCGCGCCATGATGCTGGTCTACAACCTGCCGTCCGTCGATGCGCTTTACCGCCGTTACGGCGGTGTGAGCGGCTCCGCCTTCATCGTCGCCGGCGTCGGCATGACCTATCTGAAGAGCAGCGACGTAACGCTTGCCCCCATCCGCACCGGCATCGGCGCGCGCCTCGGCATCAATGTCGGTTACCTGAAGCTCACCCAGCAGCCGACCTGGAACCCCTTCTGATAAGACGGGACGGTGCGGCATCTTTCTTCTCCCCGCCGGGGAGAAGGTGGCCCGAAGGGTCGGATGAGGGGGCAACGTTGCCGAATATCTCTACCCTTGCCCCCTCATCCCGCTGCCGCGGACTTCTCCCCCGCGGGGAGAAGAAACAAGTGGCGCCGACACCGCCTGTGCAATTGCCGGGAGCCCCCTCCCCACGGTTGCAATAATAGCGTAACGTGCTTTCGCGCCCCTCTTTCCGAATGCGCGCGTATCTGAGTTTCGGAGACTGTCCCGCGTGATCGAATATGCCATTCTCTTCGGATTGGGTTTTCTCACCGCAACCCTGCTGGCTCTGCTGATCGCACCCGCGATCCACCGCCGCATCGTCGCCTATACGGAAAACCGCATACGCGCGACGATGCCCATCAGCCCGCAGGAAGTGCGCGCCCAGAAGGACATGGCGCGTGCGCTCTACGCCGCCGAAAACGCCAAGGTTCGCCAGGAACTGGATACCGAACGGGAAAAGAACACCTCGCTGCGCCTCGCGAACGAAGCGGCCTCCAGCGACGCCTACCGCCTTGGCGAACAGAACCGCAGCTTCGCCCTGAAAATCGAGGAGCTGACGCTGGAGATCGGCGAATTGCGTGCAGCGCTTGATGCCGCCGAAGAACACGCCGGCATCATACAGGCAAACCTCGCACAGCAGGAGCAGGCCGCCAACGAGCGCGCCAGCCAGATGTCCGATCTCACCGCCCGCCTCACCAACCTGACGCGCGAGCTGGATGATTCGAAAATCCTCGCCGCCACCCGCGATCTGGAAGCCGAGCAGGCCAAGCAGAGCGCCACGCGTTTCCGCAAGGAAGGCGAGACCGCCACCCGCGAATTGCAGGATGTGGCCGCCCGCAACAAGGAAGCGATGACGGCGGTTGCGCGCGAAAGCCGCAAGGTCACCCGGCTGGAGGAACAGGTCGCTACGCTCATGGCGAAAAATGCCGATCTCGACACGATGCTGACGCTGCGCAACCAGGAAGTCGCCCGCCTCAAGGAACAGCTTGCCGCAACCGGCGGCCGCGCCAACGACATGATCATTCGCCTGCCGAACCCGGCCGTGCCGGTCGAGAAAACGACTAGCCCATCGCAACCGCCGGCACCTGCCCCCGCCGCCGCGCTTGAAACCGCACCCGCCGCCGAAGAAGAGGCGGCACCGGCGATGGCCGCAGCGGAGCCAGCCCCCCCGGTCGTGACGGAGCCAGCGGCGTCGCAAGGTCTGGAGCAGGAAATCGAGGATATCCGCAATCAGGGCACCGCGCTCACCGAACGCCTGCTGAACGTGCGCGGCACCGGCAACGACGAACCCATCCGCCGCGAAATCGCAAGGATCGCCGCCGAGATGATCGCACTCACCGCCGCACAGGAGGGCGAAAAATCGCCCATCCCGGCGCTGCTGGCCAAGGCCTCCGGTTCATCTGGGCGGGAGAGCCTTGCGAAGCGGGCGAAGGTGGTGATGGAGAAGCGGGAACATTAGGCCCTCGGCGGGTGTGGTTGTACCCCGCGTTGAGTGTGCGGCTTACCCCCCTCTGCCCTGCCGGGCATCTCCCCCCTCAAGGGGGGAGATCGGCAGGAGGCACTTGCACCGCTCCATTCGCAAACATTGACATGGGCGAGACCTAACCACGAGTCGATCTCCCCCCTTG